>JBCNPS010000001.1:0-46344 GCA_039593235.1 Chitinophaga sp.
CTCCAGCCAGAGGCCGCCGCCCTTGGTGAAGAGGATCACCGGCACACGGCGCCCTTCGTGTTCGCGGATCAGGCCGTCGACGATCTTCTGCATGTAGGCCAGGGAGAACATATGAGTACAACACCATCAACAGCCACCGTATTACGCTTTATTAATGCGTTGAATGAGGAGGATTTTGAAACGGCCCGCAACTGTGTAACGGATGACCTTACGTTTACCGGTGTGATGGGAGTGCGTAATGGCGCTGATGCCTATTTTAACGACATGAAGCGGATGAAGTTGAAATATAACATCAGGAAAGTATTTGGAGATGATAATGATGTATGTCTTTGGTACGACATTGTTATGGATAACAAACCCATATTGAGCAGTGGCTGGTACCAGCTGGAAAAGGGACGTATAAAGTCATTCCAGGTAGTATTTGATCCGCGGCCGTTGCTCGAAGCTGCGCCGAAATAATTTTCCATACAGCAGCGCGTATACCCGGCGCTGCTGCTTTGCCCATTTTTATTTTCCTCATTGCGTAAGTATTTTTCCCAATTGCGTAACCTTGCATCCCCCCTTGCCGGTAGTTTTGTGCCGCTAAACACAACTAACTACTATAATGAACCATCTTTACGCAATAAAAGCTATTTTCCGCCGCCATTTCCACCCCGCGATAGTCATAATTGGCCTCTTGATGCCTGCACTGGCACCGGCGCAAAAACAGGGAGCCGGCGCTGTAACCGGTACTATCCTCAACAGGGAAGGCCATCCGGCGGCAGCTATTACGGTGGCTGTTCCGGCATTGAATAAAGGAACTACTACCAATGAGGAAGGACATTTCCTACTGTCCGATGTTCCTGCGGGCAGTTACCTGTTGCGTGTTTCGGGAGTGGGCGTAAAACAGGAGGAAAGGAAAGTAAACGTTCGCAGCGGAAGAACCACCGTGGCGGATTTTACCCTGGTGCAAATCACCGGCGAGTTACTGGAAGTAGCTGTTACAGAAAAGAAGAACCGGTATAAAGCAGATATTCCGTCTTCTTCACTGCGGTTAAATGAGCCGTTGAGAGAAATTCCCCAGAATGTACAGATCATCACCTCCCGGGTATTGGCCGATCAGCAAATGCTGACAATGGCCGATGGTGTGCAGAAACTCGTGAGCGGCGCTACCCGTGTTGAACACTGGGCGGATCTTTATACCCGGATCAACACCCGTGGCTCCCGCGCCAGTGCTTTCCGCAACGGGGTGAACGTTACTTCCGACTGGGGCCCGCTCAGTGAGGATATGAGCATGGTAGATCATATTGAATTTGTAAAAGGGCCGGCCGGCTTTATGATGAGCAACGGAGAGCCCAGCGGGATTTATAATGTGGTCACTAAAAAGCCAACAGGCGCGGGGTTTAACGGGGAAGCCTCCTTTACTCTCGGTAGCTTCGACCTGTACCGCGCTTCCCTGGACCTGGACGGGAAACTGGAAAAGACCGGGAAATTGCTGTACCGCCTGAATGTAATGGGACAAAATAAAAGCTCGTTCCGACCTTATGAATATAACAACCGTTACCTCATAGCGCCGGTTATCACTTATAAGATCAGCGATCAAACTACCCTTACTGCTGAATGTACTTACCAGCATGTAAAGATGTCGGACCCGGGAAGCGCTTACTCTTTTTCTACAGAAGGATATGCCGGACTGCCAAGGGATTTCACCCTGGTAAGTTCCGGTCTTACCCCCACTAACATCAACGATCATAGCGCCTTCGTGAATTTGCAGCACCAGATCAGCAACCAGTGGAAGCTCACCGCACAGTTGTCCTACTTTAACTATGCGCAACGCGGGGCTAACATATGGCCGGACGCCGTAAATCCCGATGGAACCATTATAAGAGGAATGGGGAGCTGGGACGCCAAAAGCCAGTATAAATTCGGACAGGCCTATGTGAACGGCGATGTACAAACAGGTAAGATCCGCCACCGCATTCTCGGCGGACTGGACATGGGCACCAGGAATTTTATGGCGGACTTTAACCAGTATTTCCTGCTGGATTCTGTTGGGGGAGAATTTGATTCACACCATCCCAATTATGGACCGCCTAATAACGGGTATCCTGTATGGGATTGGAGCACACCACTGGAACAACGTAATCCCAACATCAATGACCAGTCATACACGGGCTTGTATTTGCAGGATGAACTGGGCTTCCTGGATAACAGGATCCGGTTAACGCTGGCAGGCAGATATACCTATGTAAAGCAGAATGAAGGCGGTCCGTGGTACAATGCAAAAAAGTTTACACCACGTGTAGGCTTGAGCGTTACTATAGATAAACAAACATCCGCTTATGCACTCTATGATCAGTCGTTTATCCCGCAAACAGGTTTCCTGAGAGACAGCAGCCAGATCAAACCCAAAACAGGCAACAACCTGGAAGTAGGTTTGAAAAGAGATTGGATGGACAGCAAATGGAGTACTACCTTATCCGTTTATCGCATTATCCGGAAAGACGAGCTGAGATCGGATCCCAATAACCAACAGAATGAGCAATTCTCTGTAGTACTGGGGCAAACCAAAACACTGGGAATAGAATTTGATATGAAAGGAGAGTTGTTGCCGGGATTAAACCTGCTGATCAACTATGCTTATACTGATTCCAAAATTGACGAAGCCACCAAAGCTATCCCTGAACTCAAAGTGGGCGACCGGGTTCCCGGTTATGCCACCCATAATGTGAATGCCTGGTTGAGCTACAAGCTGGAGCAGGGCGCATTGAAAGGACTGGGTGTTTCAGGGGGCTTTAGTTATTTGAAGGATCGCGACAGCTGGACCTGGACCGGCCATGATAACATCGCCGGTTTACCGGACTACTTCCGTTTGGATGGCAGTCTTTTCTGGGAAAAAGGTAAAGTACGGGTAACTGCCAATATCTATAATATCCTGGATAAATATCTTTATAACGGCACTTATGAAGACTGGGCGCAATACTATACCTGGCAAACAGAGGCCGGGCGGAATTTGAGGTTTAATGTGGCTTATCGCTTCTGATATCTTCCGTAAAATATATACAAGATGAGATGATTGGCCCTGCTATGCCTGGTGTTTTTTTAATGTATCCAATGGCGCTGTATATCTTCCATCGATTGCCCTTTTGTTTCCGGTACCAGTTTATATACCGTTATAAAAGCAAATACACAGCATAAGGCGAAGCACCAGAATGTTTGCGGTGTTCCTGCAGTTGCCAGCATAACAGGCGTGAGCTGCCCCATGATAGCATCGGCGGTCCACATCACCATAATACTGAGCGACAGCGCTTTTGCGCGGATACTGTCGGGAAATATTTCGGCTGCAATTACAAATTTCAGCGGACCGATAGAGAACGCAAAACAAGCCAGGAAGGCGAGCACACAAAGTAGGAGATAGATACCGTTAACAGCGCCGGTGTAAAAACAGACCCCTGTAAGCAACAGGCTGACAGCTGCTCCGGCTGTTCCCCATAAGTAAAGCGGGCGCCTGCCCAGGCTATCTACTTTCCAGATGGCAATGAACGTAAAGAGTACATTGGCTGCGCCAAAGAACAACTGGCTGATAAGAGAGCTGTCGAGTGTAAGGCCGGATTGATGCAGGATGGTAGGGCCATAATAAATAATGGCGTTGATACCGCTGAACTGCGAGAATAACGGGAGCAGGATGGCTATCAGTAAAGCACGGCGGTACCGGGGCGCCAGTAACTGCGTATATCCGGCAGCGTTAGCTGTTCCGGCAGCATGTTGCTGCTTTGTCCATCGCGGGCTTTCCGGGAGAAAGATGATCCCCAGTAAAAAAAGCAGTGCAGGGAAAATGCCTACGCCAAACATTTTACGCCATACTTCCAGGTGGCTGATCAGCAGCCATCCGTTTTGAGAAGGCGTTGCGGCATACTTCAGCAGCAGTGCATTACTGGCATAAGCGCAGAAGATGCCAACGGTAACGGCCAGCTGGTAATAGGTAACCAGCCGGCCCCGCAAATGATCGGGGGCAATTTCTGAAAGATAGAGCGGCACTACGCTGGAAGCTATGCCCACGGCCATGCCGCCAAGAATGCGCGCCGCAATAAGCCAGGAAAATTGAGGGATAAAGGTGCAGCCCAATCCCGTAAGTACAAATAACGCGGCCGACAGGAACAATAGCTTTTTCCTGCCAAAACGGTCGCTGAGGTCACCGGCGAAGATGACCCCGGCAATACAGCCGGCCAGCGCTGATGATACAAACCATCCCAGCTGTGCCGGCGATAACGAGAACCGGTGTTCCACAAACGGGAGTATGCCGGACACCACCGCCATATCAAAACCAAAAAGGAAGCCGCCCAGGGAAGCTACCAGGGTAATGAAGGTGAGATGTTGATGCTGTTGCTGCATATCAGGTGGATGCTATTTGGTTAAAAACCGGGTGCGATGATTTTAAAAACGCTTTGATCAGTTTCACAGGAGTTGCATTCTTGCTGCTGATTCGGCAGCTTGCCGCTGCGGCCGGTATCACAAAAGTTTCTGCATAGCAGTAGGTGGTCGTATACCCGTTGGCGGTAGTAACCGTTACTGCGTCGCCTTCTACCAGCATCATCACCAGGCACAGGCCATTGGTGGTAATATCAACACTGCCGCTAAATTCCAGCCGGTGTACATTATAAAAGTGTGCGGCGTGAGTGGGAAGGTGTACCAACTGGTAATTTTCCCTTTTATCTATTACCTCGGGCGCCGACACCAGTTGCTCTTTCACTGCTTTACCCTGCCTGCTGAAGTCAAGGTTATGAAAGGCGTGGTCGATATTGATAGCCCTGGGTTTTCCATCCAGCCCGGGCCGTAGCCAGTCGTACATCTTAAACGTGAAAATGTACGGCGTAGCGCTGATTTCCAGTACCAGGTTATCAGCGCCTGCGCTGTGTACGGTACCATTGGGTATCAGGAACAGGGTATGCTTATCTGCTGCATGCTGTTGTACAAAATCCGTTATTTCTACGGGAATACCAAGATCCCGGCTGTTTTCCAGTTTGGTTTTAAATGTTCCCGGATCAATCCCTTCCTGGAAACCAAGATACACCGTAGCGCCGTCTTTACAATCCATGATGTAATAGGTTTCATCCTGTGTAAATGTTTCCCCGAAGTGAGCCCGGATATATTCCATTGTTGGATGACATTGAATGGAAAGGTTGCCGCCGTCGAAAGTATCGAGGAAGTCGAACCGGATAGGGAATTGATATTGAAAGATGTTTGCATGATTCCCAAGTATGGCGGTATGTTGTGCATACATCATCCATTCGAAGGGAATTTCCATCAGGCAGCCATCACTTTCAAAGAGCACCCCGTTTTCGGGAACAATCATCTCAAAAGACCATGCATAATTTATCTCCTCTGTATTAATGCCGTTAATATGCGTTTTCAGCCACTGTCCGCCCCAGGCGCCAGCTTCAAACCAAGGCCTCACCCGGAAGGTGTTGTGGGCCAGCCGGGAAACGCCTTCCTGCAGATCATGATTAAATATCCATGCTATATGATCCGGCCATTGGGTATCTGCCATGATCCGGATGCGTTGCTGCAGGGTTTGTTTGTAATTATTAAGCACTACCCAGTCTACAAAGTAAAAGCGCTTGTACATTTCAGCGCTGCCACCGGCGGTGGTAGCGCCGAAGTTAGTAATAGTCCCTGCGCGCATACGGTACTGGAGCTCGTTTTTGGGAAGATCCAGGTATATGACCGGGGCGGTGGGATGAGCGAGCGCCGCCCCGCTTCCGTATATGATATGCAGGTCATAAGGGCCTTCAGGGAACACTGTCGTCATCTTCTCCTCAACAAAAAAATCATTGATGTGCAAGGAGGTTTTAGTGCCCCATACATCGCCTTCGTTACCAATAAAAGGGGCCACCAGGTCTTGTATCTGCCGGCTGTCTTTTAAGCAGCACTGGATATTATGCCATCTAACGTTAACGCCTGTACGGGCCAGTTCCAGCTTCAGGGAAGTACAGATCTTATCCCAGAAAATACCTGCATATCCATCTATCACTACCACCGGATGCTGAACTATCCAGTTGGCCAGCGAGGTGTAGCCGGTCTGTATCTTGCCATTGCCGAGCGGATGGACCGGGTACCTGTTGTAGGTATCCGGGGAAGGGGGTGCTGCGTGTTCCGGCAGCAGGGGCTGTGCTGAATCTCGCCAGATCATAATCTTATTTTTTTGCTACGCGGATCATTATTATTCCTTTACCGGGAACAGGGAAACTTTCCGGGAGTATACGCTTATTTGTTTCCAGTAAATCGCTTTCTGAAATATTTAAAGCACTGGAATTATTTTTTGAAGATAGTATAGCCGTGGCCGTATGAGCAGATGCATTTACCAGTTGCATGATAACGCCATTACCATCCGCTGCCGGATAAAGATTCTCCACGTATATATTATCGCCGCCGATGTTAAAGAACAGGCTTTCCGATGGAACACCGTTTGCGGCTGTAACCACCGGGGGCTGATGATTTTCCAGCCCTTTGTTATTCGCTATAGCTGCATCAAATGCGCCATGTACCTGCAGGTAGTAATGAAAAACAGTGATCCCTTCCTGGTCCCTGCGGAAATTGGTATGCCACAGGTTGTTCATTACCCAGGATGAGATGAGTGGTTGCTGTTCCATAAATGAAATCCAGCGGGGTGAGTTATGCAGGCCGCCGAGTAAACCGGCTGTGGGATACTGTCCTATTTCAAACAGGGGGGCGTCGGGGCTCGACCAGGTAACGCCCGTATTTTTCCCCGATACATCTACCCAGCGCTGCTGCGTATACCAGTTCCTGTTAGTATGGGGCAACTGATCAGCTTCGGCGGTAATACTACCCCAAGGTATATTGTAATGTACCTGCGCACCGGGGATACGGAAGGGGAATACAAAGTGTACGCTCTCTTTGCTGCCAACAGCCGTTTTATCTATTGTATTCACCAGTGCCACCTGGTCTATCCCCGCAGCCAGCTGTATTTCCCGGGTGAGCGAACGGGCGCCGGGCGCGGTACTGGTAACAGACAGGCTTACTACCAGTGGTCCTTTTTCCTTGATATGGATATTTGCCGGGCCGCTGTACTGTATTTTTTCGGCAGAATCGCCGGGCATATAGGTGTATTGATTCAGTCCCGCGGAATCAGCAAGATTGCCGTTATATCCCTTTTTAACGAGTTGCGTGATATTGCCGGTTTGCGGGTCTACCCGGATGGAGTAAATGTCGTTATCCAGGCTGTTGTTCGTAACAGTAGCCCTGTGCGCAGGTGTGCCTGCGGCGCGGGGATGAATGGTGAACCGCTGCTTGGAAAAAGGTGGCAGCGCTGTGGCGAGGAAAGCAAGTTCGCCGGTGCTGAGCCTTTGTGAAGGCAGTTTCCGGCCATTCATATCTTTTACCAGGTTACCGGCGGTGCTGAGTGCGGCCGGAACACGCACCAGGGCGGTACGGGTATGACCAAGTGTATTGTACACGTCTATAGCTTCTGCCGTTGTATTAGTATATCCGTTACCGTTAGTACTGCTGTGCAGCAATGCTTCTGAACGTGCCTGCGCGTTCAGCGCAAAGGCCTGTTTATATTGCCATTGAGCGATGGCTTTTGGATCCTGCGGATTGGATACACTGTTGAAAGCGCCCCAGGTATGCTCGTTGAACATAATAAGATCGGTCCAGGTAAGGCGGAACGAATCTGCAGGGTAGCCGGTTTTACCGCTGATTGCCCAGATAGCGCCTGCCTGCTGCAGCCGGTCGGAGGCGTTCCTGTTAATGGCGGTTTCTTTTGCGCCGGAAGCGATGCCATCTGTCCAGTATTCGGTATAGTCGCCTGCAAATACAGGGATCTTATCTTTCCACCCGGCTTCAAAATCCTGGAAAAATTGTTTAACGGAGGTAATAATCAGTTTGGGAGATGTGTAACGTTCGTTCCATGCCTTTACTGCGTCCGGCAGTTCGGGGTCTATGGGTGCATTATCGCTCATAGCCCAGGTGAGGAGCGTCATGTTGTAGGGGAAGTGGTTATGTTCCAGCTGGGAGAGATAATCAAAAAGGTAGGGGTTGAGAAAATTTTCACTTGGCTTACCGGTGTAATAAGGCTTGGGATCTTCTATGGTGAAGAAGTTGGGTATTTTGCTTCCTTTCAGCGTATAGCCGATAGAGTAGGGCGATGATTGCCAGAAGAGGACCTGTTGTTTGCCGGAGGCGTCCTGCCAGTAAAAGGGTTTATCGCGCCATTGTCCGGAGCTGCCGATACGGTCGTTGGCATTGGGGGCGCTGAGGAAATACCGGATACCTGTGATGGCGGCCTGGCTTATCAGGCCCCAGGAGGCACCTGGCACATCGCCCTGGAACATGGTGTTGATGTGGATGTCATAATCTTTTGCAAGGTGGGCGCCGGTGGCAAACAGTTGCAACAGCTGTGCGGAGGAGGTAGCGCTGGTGTTGGTATTGGCATAGGCGCCGTCCAGGTTGATCCATCCTTTTTTAACGGCGTCGCGGAATCGCTGTTTCTTTTCATCGCTGGCGGCGGCCAGGTATTTATCTACCACCCAGAGGGCTTCTGTATTCCATTTAAAGCGGGCTTCGGCCGGATAATTGGCCGTGCGTGCGGCTATCTTAATGGCTTCATCGATATTGTTCATATGAATGGCCAGCACTTTTGCCTGTACGTTGGTATATCCTACGTCTACATGGGAGTGCGGCATGATATATACATTCCACTGCTGCCGGGTAGGCGATACAATACAGCGGGCGGTGTAGGTTTGTCCGCCGCTGGCAACACGAACTAACAGCTGGGCGTCTTTATTTACCGGCGCGTCGGGCAGGGGCAGTTCCACTTCGGGAATGCCGTCCTGGCTGGCTGCCAGTGTGAGACTGTCCTCCCGGCCGTTAAAATACATATGTACCACTGCGGGCTGATAGCTTTTGCCACCGTGAAAGCGCATCCTTACCATGCGGGCGGGCGTACCGTGATGGTTCAGGTATGCTACAGTTGGTTGCAGTTCAATACTGGTGAAGGGGGAAGGCTGTTGTAGCAATGCAGGGGGCTTTACAATGGTTAGCGAACGGAGCAGCATATCATTGTACGTAGTGGAAAGTTCCGCCCCCCGGGCGTTTACACAACTTATAATCCCACAACACAAAAGAAGTTTGACTACAATATGTTTCATATGTACAAACATACGTACATAATTTAGTATTCCGATGTGTCAGGCTGGGAAGAATGGCGGTATTTGTGAAAAAATATCGCGGTGTTTCCTCTTGTTAGTATTCCGGGGCGCCAGGTGGGAAGTCTTACTGTATGGCTCCTCCGGGGATAACCCATATATAACCTATATGTAAACCTAATTTGCGCCATTGGTAAGCCTTATCTATAAGATATGGATTATCCTTGTTTCATGAATGGATATTTTGGAGATGAGCAGTAAGTATATCTTACCTGTGGCAGGGGGTATAAAGCAACAAAGGGGCTGTCTCATAAATAACTTTTGCCCGTTTTTATTCGGGTACCTGATGGAAAGATTTTTCGTTTACACGATTCTCAGACCCATCAAGCTAGTTATGAGGCAGCCCCATCATTCAAAATAAAAAATACCTTTTAGAATCCGGGGTTATTGGGCAATAAATTCGGATTCACATCACTTTCCTGTTTAGGCACAGGGAACAGTAATTGCTTCGCTGCGAAAGTAGCGCCAAATACGGTTTTGTGTCCAACAAAATCATCCCAGTTGCCGGTTACGTCGTTGTGCACTTTCCGGGTTCGGATCATATCAAACCACATTTTGTTTTCAAAGCATAGTTCAAAATACCGTTGCAGCCATACTTCATGTTCAAAATTGGCTTGTGACAGAGCGCCTATAGGCGCCAGTTTAGCGCGGGCCCGGATGGCATTTACGTATTTGATGGCATCTGCATTCGGAGCGCCTTCCGCCCGGTTGGATGCCTCTGCATACATCAGGTATACATCTGCCAGGCGGTAAAGTGTATAGTTAAGATCGGATTTTGCGGTGCTTACAACAGCAAGCGAATCAAACCATTTGTAAATGTACCGGCCTTTAAATGTAAACGTATCAGTGGCAGGTTCTTTCTTCTTGTATTTGGTATAGAAGAATTGTCTTTCCTGTACACGTTTATCTCCTGCAGGGAATGATGCAATAAACTGTGGGGTAGGATATACGGATCCATACTCATCAGAATACTTGGAGATACCTGCATAGTTTGGAATGGTAAGTGGTGTAAGCGGGTTAATGCTTGGTACGGAGGCTGCATACTGTACCTGGAAAATGAACTCCCCGAGATTTTTATTATTGGGGTTGATCATATTGGTGTATTCCGGGAACAGGAAATAGCCGCCGTTCGCAATCACGGATTTGGATGCGGCGGCGGACAGTGCATAGTATTGGTTACCCCCGTTAATGGCCGCACCGGCATAAGTAAGATATACATCTGCCAGGAGCGACTGAACAAGACCCATAGATACTTTACCGGTTCTGTCTGCCCAGGGCAGCGTTGATTTTGCCGCGGTTTGCAGATCGGGGATAATGATCTCGTCATAAATAGCCTTTGCCGCTGTGCGGGGCAGGTTCAGGTTCAGGTCTTTAGGTACCTCGGTCACTTTGGGAACCGCGCCGTATAGCCGTACAAGATGGAAGTAATAAAGTGCCCGCAGTGTATGCGCCTCTGCCAGCATATTGGTTTTATCTGCATCTGATACTGCTGCCTGGGGCAATTTCTCTATAGCCAGGTTACAGGCGCCTACTCCCATGTATAAACGTTGCCACCAGGTATCCACATAGAAGGAAGTGGTATTATAGCTAAGGTTCTGGAAAGTGGCAAACCCGGTTTGACCAAGATCGCTGTTGGCCTTTCCGGTCATAAATTCCATCAGGTTGTAAACATTACCACCATAGGAAGAGGGCTGCCCCTGTAAAAATCCCTGGAGGTATTGGTAAGAACCATTTGCCAGCGCACGCGCCACTTTAGGATCGGACAGATCGGCATCCGGCGGAAGAAAATTCGTGGGTTTTTGTTCCAGGAATTTTTTGCAGGAACAGGCGAATAACACCAGCAGCGCAAGTATGATATGTTTAGTCGTTTTCATTTTCATAATTTTTAATCACTAAAAAGATTATCACATCAACGGGTATACGATTTCATCAGAAATCAAGATTCACACCCAGGTTCCACACGCGGGGGCGGGGATAAGGGAAGAAGTCGATGTTCTGTGAGAAACCGGTGTTGGCGCCATAACCAAAATTGAAGGTGTCTACTTCAGGATCATAACCGGTGTATTTGGTAATGAGGAAAAGGTTTTGCACGCTTGCATAAATGCGGAATTTGCGGATCTTGCTTCTCTCCATCCAGGCCTGGGGGAAAGTGTAACCAAGTGTGAAGTTTTGTCCCCTGATATAAGAGCCATCTTCTACCCACCAGGTATCGAAATGGGAGTCCTGCGTAAATTTATAGCTGCGTACCTGTGCAACGTGGGTGTTCTGGTTTTCAGGGGTCCAGGCATTCAGTACGGTAGCAAGACTATTGGCCAGTGTTTGCCGGTCTTCCGTGGAGTGTTTAAATGCAGCGGCTGTATTTACGCCCTGTACAAAACGGATATCGAAAGTAAAGTCCCATCCTTTGTATTTGAGGGTGCTGCTGAAAGTACCTGTCCATTTCGGATAAGCGCGGCCTATGATATTATATACCGGGTTGCCGTTTGCATCATATTCATACTTCCTGTCGCCGGGCAGCAGGGAGTACTTGGCTGCTTCAGCCGCTTCATCAGTGCCCCAGGTGCCCAGCCTGTTCATGCCATAGAAAGAACCAATAGGCTCACCTACACGCAGTACGTTGGTTTGACCCAGGAAATTAGGGCCTGGGAAGATATCCGCATTGCCATCGTTGAGGGTGAGGATCTCATTTTTATTGGTTGCAAAAACGAAGGTGGTCGTCCAGGTTAAATTTGGTTTCTGAATGTTTGTGGTGCTGAGGTTTACTTCCAGACCGGTATTCCTTACCTCGCCTATGTTTTTATATACGTTGGGAGTATACATACCAGCGGACCATGGAATAGGGGTGGCCAGCAGCAGGTCGGAGGTTTTACGGTTGTAATAATCCACATTCAGGTTGATGCGGTTATCCACCATTACCAGTTCCACGCCTGCATCTATCTGGTTGGAGCGTTCCCATTTCAGATCGGGGTTGCCTATATAACCTGGTACCAGCGTAGGCTGGTTGGCGCCGCCTATAACAGTTTGATCAGGACGGTACTGTGGAGAGTATTGGAACTGACCAATTTCCTGGTTACCGGAAGTACCATAGCTGGCGCGGATCTTCAGGTTATTGATGGTTTTGCTGTTTTTCAGGAAATCTTCCTCTGAAACGCGCCATGCGGCTGCTACAGAAGGGAAGAAGGCGAACTGGTTGTCTTTACTGAATTTAGAAGAACCATCGTACCTGGCAGTGGCGGTAAAGAGGTATTTATTTTTCAGGTTATAATTAACACGGCCATAGTAAGAGTTCATAGACCATGGCTGGGTTTCTGAAGTGATGTTGTTACGTACCGAACCTGCGGCCAGGGAGTTCCACTGGAAGTAATCAGACAGGAAATTCTGTGTTTCCGCCAGGGCATTTTCATTACTGTACTCCAGGAAGGAAATACCTACTACAGCGTTTAAGCTGTTGTTATTATTGAACTGTTTGTTATAGGTAAGATAATTTTCCGACTGCCAGTATTTGCGATAGTCAGTGGTGACCCTGGCTACACCTCCCTGGTCTTGCGACAGGTGGGGAAGATCACCGGCAGAATAGAAATTAGCTTTATTGCTGATCTGATCGTAACCAAAATCTGTTTTGAAATTCAGGTCTTTGGTGATCTGGAACTGCATGTAAAAATTGCCCAGAGTATGCATCTGGTTATTGAGGGTATACCTGTTCTGTGCAATCTGTACGGGGTTCGGACCACCTTCCAGGCCCGGTATATCATAGTTACCGGCCCAGCTGCCGTCGGGATATCTTACCGGCACAATAGGGACTTCTTCCGTCACCATCCTGGGTACGTTTAAGGAACCGTTACCATCGGATACCAATCTTTGTGTGCTGGATACGATGTTAAGGGCGCCGCCAATTTTCAGCCAGTCTTTTACCTGGTCATCAAAAGTAGCCCTGGCGGAATATCTTCTGAACCAGGATTCTATCATTAAGCCATTCTGATCGAGGTAACCGAGAGAGGCGCTATAGAGCAGTTTGTCGTTACCGCCCTGGAAGTTCACCTGGTGGCTGGTAGACACGGCCGGTTTGTAGGTTTCCTTTTCCCAGTTGGTGTTGTACAGCGGTTTATCGTTTTCATCGAACAGCAAAGGAAAATGTTCATGATCCAGTATAGCTGTCGGGGTCCAGGTGCCGTGATCCGGGTCGAACTTGGTAGCATTGGCAAAAGCTTCGTTATATACTTTTACAAATTGTTCAGAGTTCAATGTTGGAAGATGGCTGGCCAGTGTGCTTACGTTTACATCTCCCTGGTAGCTTACCTGTGTAGGACCTGCCTTACCGCGTTTGGTGGTGATCATAATTACACCGTTGGCGCCGCGTGCACCATAAATGGCGGTGGAGGAGGCGTCTTTCAGTACTTCAATGGAGGCGATGTCGTTAGGGTTGAGGGCATTTGCATCTACACCCGCCACACCATCTACTACATACAACGGATCCACAAAAGAGTTGATAGAACCAATACCACGTACCCGTACTTTAGCCGCCTGGCCGGGCGCGCTACTGTTGATGTTTACATCCACACCCGCCACTTTACCCTGTAAGGCCTGGGAGATGTTGGGAACGGGTTTGTCCATCACCTGTTCGCCTTTGAGGGAGGCTACCGCACCGGTGAGGTCAGATTTTTTCACCGATCCGTAACCAATTACCACGAGGTCGCTCAGGGTATTTACCTGCACTTCCAGCGATACGTTGATGGTGGTTTGATTTCCTACCACAACTTCTTTGGTACCGAACCCTGTAAACGAAAATACCAGTACCGAGTTTTGATTAGGCACTGTTAGGGAGTACACACCGTCTACATTGGCGATGGTTCCGCTGGAAGTGCCTTTAATGGCCACCGTAGTGTTGGGAATCACAGATCCGTCAGCGGCACTGGTAACCTTGCCGCTTATTTTAATCTGGGCCATTGCATGCATGGAAAATAGCAGGCATGCAAGCACATAAAATAGTTTTGCTTTCATAACAAGTCTTTAGTGATGAGGTAATAATAGCCGGTAAATGTTTTCAGTTGATAGCGATCAAGGGGATGCTATATGTAGCCCCTGTGATAACAAGCGAGATTTGGTTTTAAGATGATGGTAATTATATGTTTCTTAATAAGATCCGGTTGATAAATAAATAATAAATGAGCAGCCTTAATTGTTTAGTTTCTGTTGATGAATTGCCCATTTTTTCAGAAGCGTAATGGCGTCCAGTAAAACACCCGCTTCCCCGCGAAAATCTCCCGATCCTTTAGGTGCGCCCGTTTGAACATCGTACCATTCGAAGAAACCGTTATGTGCAATGACACGGTCCGTCATGGGTTTGAGTTCTGCTACAGCCTCCTCTATAAATCCGTTTAAAATAAGCGCCTGTATCATCCGCCCGCCAAACCAGGTCCAGTCGCCCCCGTTCTGGTACACATAAGGGTGCATATTCGGAAACTCTTTCGCCGGGTAAGGCGGATATACCGTGACACCTATAGTGGCGAACTTTTCTTTGGAAGCGGCCTGTGTCATTTGCCTGTTGATGGCCGCTATTTCCCCGGATGTATGGAACCCGGCCAGTATTGCACAGGCAGTGCCTCCCGTGTAAAGGATTTCTTTTTCATTAAATGAGGGAGAAAACGGGCTTCCGTTCAAATAAAGATGTGGTATGTATTTCTGCGCCCGGTTATCCCATAAGTATTTGCGCACATTGCTCCGTATATCAGCCGCTACTTTGCTCCAGTTGCGCTGCGCCTGATAGTTTTTTGGTTTTATTGCCAGGAAATCCTGTATAGCGATCACAAACATCGCATTGTCATAAATATCGACCGCCCATTTCGTTTTTTCGTTAATGGCCACTCCCCAGCCGGTTTCGGGCTGTACATCGCCCCAGTCGATGGTAGTGGCGCCTTTGATCAGTCCATATTTTTCCGACCAACGCTCTTTCAGCAGATAGGCCATAGCGGCTTCCATCCGTTGCAAAATCGTTTTATCATTTACGGCCAAAAAAAGGAAGTCCCTGTCGCCGGTAACAGTTACGTATTTTCTAACCGCCTGGATTAAAGATGATTCCTGGTCGGTTTCCACGGTGTTTTTATGTGCCGCCCACTGCGGCGCAAGGTCGGAGTACCTGTACTGGTAGCCCACATTGGCCTTTTCCTTTGGGATAACGCCGTCGGGTATATTTCCATCCTCTCCCTGCATACGGAAGAAAAGCAACAGCATTTCCTTTACCTGGTTGGGTGGTAACACCTGCAGCGAGCCATTAATAAAAGTATTGAAATCCCTGATCCATACTTCCCCATAGGAAGTACCGGCAGAGAAACCGGTGAGCAGCCGTAATGCCCTGGCCTGTACGGTATCCAGCCTGCTGTCTGCCATCACAGTTGCCGCCAGGGTTCCGGGGCTGGATTGGGCAGCCAGGCTTTCCGGAAGGAAAACAGGCGCAACGATACCGGCAATAATGGGAATTATAGAAAAGTATTTTTTCATAATGTGGCCCCGGATATTATGTACAAACATATAAACATAATTTAATAATTGCAAGAAAAGTTTTTAACATTTCTTTAATAGCGGTATTGCCTGCTAATTAATTGATTATTTGATGTTTATGTAAGGACGTTTTAGGCGGTAGGCATACTTTGTGGGAATAGTGTTTTTCCGGTCCGGGCATACATACTCCCAAAATAAGGCAGTCTAAAATTGTTTTTCTTGTTTATTTCCAGTTGCTTTGCAGGCATGAATTTGAGTATAGATCATAAAAATCCTTTACCACTTCATATACAGGCGGAAAACCTGTTGCGGAACATGATAAAAGATCCACAGTACACCGGTGGAAAATTTTTGCCAAACGAGGTGCAGCTGGCAAAACAACTGGCCATTTCCCGATCTACTTTACGTCATGCCTTAAACAAACTCGTATACGAAGGACTACTGACCAGGAAAAAAGGAGTGGGCACTAAAGTGGCGGAAGCTGCTATCAGTTCCAAATCAAAGAACTGGCTGAGCTTCACTCAGGAGATGACCGCGCGCGGTATCATCATCAAAAATTTTGAACTGCATGTTACCTGGGTGTTGCCCGATGAAACCATCGCCAATTTCTTTGAGATCAGTCCAAATAAAAAAGTGCTTAAGCTGGAACGCCTGAGAGGAAAAGCGGAAGGCCCCTTTGTATATTTCATTTCCTATTTTCATCCCCGGGTGGGGTTAACCGGCGAAGAAGATTTCAAACGCCCTTTATACGATATCCTGGAGAAGGATTACATGACAGTGGCCACTTTGTCGAAAGAGGAAATCAGTGCAAAATCGGCCGACAAATTTATTGCCTCCAAACTGGAGCTCGAAACCGGTCATCCTATCCTGTTGAGGAAACGGTTTGTATATGACCAGGGCGAACGCCCCATTGAATATAACCTGGGGTATTACCGGGCCGACAGTTTCGTGTATACCGTGGAAAGCAGAAGAGAATAGTTTACACATTTCACCAAATACAACGGCTCAGCATTCATACCGAATACTGAGCCGTTCCGTTTTACGGCTGCAGGCAATGGTTATGGTTTAGGGGCGGCCGCCACATCTTTTGTAACTACCGGCCATACGCCTGGCGCCGGGAAGCTCACTCCTTTGTTGGAGCCCCTTACACCTGCATCCTGTCCGAAGTAATACAGCGGCCATCCCTTGTAGGTTAATTGTTTCTTACCGGCAACAGTGATGCTGCCAAATAATGTTTTATCGAGAATAGAAGGTACTACGATCTGGTCTGTTTCATAAATAGGCCAAACGGCATTGTTGGAAAAATCAGCTTTTGTGAACTTGTTGATGTTAAAGCTGTCTTTATTGAAAGAATAAAGTGTAAGTCCTTTGGCATCACTGAAGTACAACGTTTTGCCGGTACCAACGGTATGGTCTGCCAGGTAGTTTTTGCCATCGGCGCCTACCAGCTGCGCATTGATCAGCTGTATGGTGTAATCGGCTTTGGCTACAAACCAGATATTACCAACCCCTTCACCGGTTGTTTTTCCGGGCGCTTCACGCACGTTAACGCCACCCACCGCAGGGGCAAAGTAATACAGCGGCCATCCTTTATAAGCAGTTTGTTTTTTACCATCGTTGGTAGTGATGGTGGTGAAATCTTTAATGTCTAAACCTGTACCCAGCGCGGCCTGTGCAAGATTATCGCCGGCGTAGTAAATTGGCCATACTGCAGCGCATCCGCCGGTGCAGTTGTTTTTGCCATCAAAGTCGTTCGAAAAATAGTAGAGGGAATTGCCATCCACATCTGTAAGGTGATTTCCCAAAGTAGCGTCGGCGCTGAGTTGTACTACGGGCTTAGGTGCAGGAGTGTCGGGGTTGTCGTCATTTCCGCCGCAGGCGCTGAAGGAAACAATAACACTAAAGGCAATCAATGAAAGCAGGGTGTTTTTAAAGCAGTTCATGCAGTTAAAATTTTTAGAAATTTGAAATAATACGCTATTACGGGTTGTTGGTCAGTAACAACCTGGTTTGGCAACCGGTACCTATACGTATTCGGTAAAAACAGGGAAAAGGTTGTCTGCCTCCCAAAATATTTTCAGCTACTTTTGTTGCTATGGTCAACGAAAGTTTCTATCTGAGGCAATACGAATCACAGGAAAGGGATACCCGGCTGGTGATGGATGTGATGTCTGTATACCTGTACCCGCTGGAAACATTTACTATTACTGATGCAGTGAACTGCGTGGAAGAAATGAAAGGGCTCAGGGTCAGTGAAATATTGAAACACCTGGTAGCGGCCGGACTGGTCATTAAAAATGTAACAGGTAATTACGCGCTGGTACCGGAAATGAGTTTTTTGCTTTTCCCGGTAACTATAAAACAGCCTGCCTATGCTGCATTGCTGGAAAGAACGAGGCATGCCGTACACGCATTTTACAGCATGAGCGCACGGCTGCAGGATTTGCAGCAACTGCTTACCGCTTATTTTACCGGCCACCGTTCCCTTTTATCGCTTCCGGTAAGGAAACTGGAAATGGAGCTTAACGAATACCAGCCTTATCTTTCCTACCTGCTATATTATCCCGCTTACGCAGCGCTGTTGCCTTTTTTCAGCCAGGAGAGCCTTGACAAAATGGTATCTTTCGCCTTAAAATATAATTTGCTAAAAATGCCGCCGGTGGAAGAACTGGAAAATTTCCGCCGGCAATATGCCGCCGGTTTCCCGGAGCTGTTGCTGTTGCAGGGGCAGCTTGATTTGCCTGCGGCAGATAAAACAGCGGATGACCTGTATGCACAGGCGGTAATATTATTATATAGCGGACAAGCGGCAAAGGCGCTTTCCTGTTTTGAAAAAGGCATCAAACGTCAACGGCAGTACGATAAAAAGCATACCATACCACTGTCCCCCTTGTTTGCCTTTTATTATGCGTTTACATTGGCGGTATTGCCCGGTGAACAAACCAATCCGCTGATCACTAAAATCATAGCTGCCTATGAGCGGAAGCTGTTCCCTGCCATTACCCCTGCAATTTGCCTGCTGCATTTTCACGCAGGCCGGAAAGAGAAGGGGGAGCAGTTGCTGTTGCTGATACTGGAAGGAGGGGAGAGCAACCTGCTGAGTTACCTGTCTGTATTGTGCTTGCAGCTGCTGCATCCCAAAAGCAAATTGTTACGCACCTTTAGTATAAATGCGTCACGTTTACTATCGCTGGGCATGGAGCGTCACTACCGGTTACTGACCTACGAATATTTATATTTATTTAAGGGAGATGATTACCAGGGATATGAAAGCGTATTCCAGGAAGCTGGCGCCGTTATCGCCCATCCGCCTGTGTTTTCACAGATGGAGCAAACGCCGGACTGGGAGCGGTTATTAAACACTTTACTGGGCGCCGATACCTATCTTGCCAGGAAAGAAAAGAATGCAGCCACTTCCCGGTTAATTTACCTGATAGATTTTGACCGGTATAAGATCCAGCCGGTATTACAAACATCCCAGGGCAGTAATACCTGGAGCAGCGGCCGCAATGTGGCATTGAAAAAACTAAAGGATGGCAAGGCGGAAGCGATGACAGAACAGGATTTCAGGATAGGCGCCACCGTACAGAAGGAACATTATTATAACTACGACGGGGAATCTTATTCATTTGCAGAAACAGTATGGGAAGAAATTGCCGGCCACCCGCTGTTATTTTCTGCGGATGATATTTCCGTTTCTGTAGAGATTATAAAAGCACAACCAGAGCTGAGTGTTAACAGGTCGGGGCATGGATATACTTTCAGCGCTAACGTAAACGACTATATCAGTGAAACCGTGTTTGTAAAGGAAAGCAATACCCGCCTGAAGATCATTCATCTTACCGCCCAGCAGCGCCGTTTGCTGCAAACACTGGAACAGATCCCCGTGGTGCCGGCGGCCGGGAAGGATAAACTGATCCAGGTGCTGAAAAGTATTGGCGCACACCTCACTATTCATGCGGACATGGGGGATATTGCCGCGAATATCAGCAGACGCCCGGGCGACAGCCGTATTGTGGTACAACTACTGCCGCTTGGCGACGGATTAAAGGCCGGTATTTATGTGAAACCCTTTACCAGCGATCCGCCGTATTGCAAACCTGGTACAGGAGCGCATAATATTATTGGGATCAGTAACGGGGAGCGATGGCAGGCCATCCGCGACCTGGCCAAAGAAAAAGACAATGTGGTAACCCTGCTGAACCTTATCCAGGGCGCTATAGACCAGGACCTCTCCGACGATACCATCATTTTTGAGGACCCGCTGGATTGTTTGCAGTTGCTGGAAATAATTCACCAGCATCCTGAACTCGTAAGGGCTGAATGGCCGGAAGGGGAGCGGTACAAAATAAGGCAGCAGGCCGGTTTCCCCCAATTACATATTTCACTGAAAGAAAAAGATCACTGGTTTATGTGTACCGGTGAACTGAAGGTGGATGAAGCTACAGTGCTGGCGTTGAAAGACCTGCTGGACACTACGCGCACTGTGAAAAAAAGATTTATTGCGCTACAGAACGGGGAATACCTGGCTTTAACGGGTGATTTACGCCGTCGGCTAAACGAAATGGCCAGCGTGGCTAATATTGATCGTGATAATGTGAGCATTCAGCCATACGCCCTGCCCGTACTGGACGAACTGCTGGAGCATGCCGGCAGTGTTGCTACAGATGCTGCATGGAAAGCTTTCGTAAACAAACGGGCTGCCGCCATGGCGCTGGATATAACGGTGCCGGTTACACTACAAACCACTTTACGCCCTTACCAGGAAGAAGGCTTCCGCTGGATGACGCACCTGGCTGCCTGGGGCGCAGGCGCCTGCCTGGCAGATGATATGGGACTGGGTAAAACCATACAGGCTATTGCACTGCTGCTTCACCGTGCGCCGGATGGCCCGGCATTGGTAATTTGTCCCGCTTCCGTAGTGAACAACTGGAGCAATGAGATCAGCCGCTTTGCACCTTCACTGAATGTGATATTCCTGCACAATGGCCGCCGTTCTGCCTTAATAAAAGGCGCCGGCCCTTTTGATGTGGTGATCACCACCTACGGCTTGCTGCAAACGGAAGAAAAATTACTGGCTGCTGTGAAATGGCCCACGCTGGTGCTGGACGAAGCGCATATGATCAAAAACTTCCAGACAAAAACTTCCAAAGCGGCCATGTTGCTGCAGGCAGGATTTAAGCTCATGCTAACGGGAACGCCTATACAAAATCATATGGCGGAGATCTGGAACCTGTTTAACTTTCTCAATCCCGGGCTGCTGGGCACACTGGATCATTTCAATAAGCAATTTGTTTTCCCATCAGTGAGGAACCCGGAAAGCACTGTGAAGCAGCACCTAAAGAAGCTGATATCCCCGTTTATATTACGCCGTACCAAAACAGGCGTACTGGATGAACTGCCACCTAAAACAGAAATTGTGAAACTGGTGAGCCTGTCGCCGGATGAAGCATCGTTTTACGAAGCCCTGCGCAGGAAGGCGTTGGAAAATATCAAGGCGCAGGAAGGTAGCATGGCGCAGCAGCATATCCGCGCACTGGCGGAGATCAGCCGGTTGAGGATGGCGGCCTGTAACCCGCAGCTGGTGGATGATGAAGCCGATATTCCATCTTCCAAATTAATGGTATTCCGGGAAATTGTGGAAGAACTGGTATCGAACAATCATCGTGCACTGGTGTTCAGCCAGTTTGTAAAACACCTCGAACTGGTAAGGGCGGCGTTGGATCAGCAAGGGATCACTTATCTCTATCTCGACGGCAGCACGCCTATACCGCAACGGGATAAGCTGGTGAAGGATTTCCAGGCAGGGAGCGGGCAACTGTTCCTGATCAGCCTGAAAGCCGGTGGATTAGGGCTTAATTTAACAGCGGCAGATTATGTGATCCACATGGATCCATGGTGGAACCCCGCCATTGAAGAACAGGCGTCCGACAGGGCGCACCGTATCGGGCAAACCAGGCCGGTAACCATCTACCGGCTGGTAGCACAATATACGATAGAGGAAAAGATCATTGCATTGCATAACAGCAAGCGGGATCTGGCCGATCAGTTGCTGGAAGGCAGCGATCAGGCAGGGAAGCTCAGTGCAAAAGAACTGCTGGCGCTTATTGCAGAACGGTAGTTCAGAAAAGCGCTGGTTCAGTCGCCATTCACGATGAGACTTTGACCGGTAATTCAAAACGGTGACGGACTGATACTCGTCCAGCCCCCATCAATAATGAGGCTTTGACCGGTAATATGCCTTGCCTGGTCCGATACAAGGAACAATGCAGCGCTGGCAATATCCTGCGTATAGGCGGGGCGTCCCATAGGAGTGAGGCCCGACCATGTTTTTTCGTAAGAAGGATCATCCAGCGTGCGTTCTGTGAGCGTGGCGCCGGGCGCAATGGTATTCACTGTTATTTTAAAGGCAGATAATTCAATCACTAAGTTTTTGGCGAGCATTTCCAGCGCAGCTTTACTCATGCCGTAAGCTGCGAGATCTTTATGCGCCTGGTGACCGGTTACGGAAGACGTGAACAAAATGGATCCTCCTTCCGCTTGTTGTTTCATTTGGTTGGCGGCGGTTTGCGCCAGGAAAAATGTACCGCCAAGATTAACCTGCATTACCCGGTTAAAAGCTTCCGGGGTATAGGTAAAGAAGTCGCCAAAGAGGGTGATCCCTGCGTTGGCGATAACGATATCCAACCGGCCGAATTGTGTAACTGCTGTATTCACCATCCCGCGGATAAAACTGACATCGCCGGAGTCGCCGGCCAGCGGGATGCAATGCCCCTTGGCGGCGGTAATGGCATCAGTGGCCTGCTGGGCCAGCGCCGTATCAATATCATTCAGGATAACGATAGCTCCCTGTAATGCCAGTTGTTTGCAGATTTCAAACCCGATGCCCTGGCCCGCGCCGGTAACAATAGCTACTTTCTTATCAAATGTCATAAGCCGTTTTTTAGTGTGAATCCCTGGTTACTTCGCTGCCGGAGCTGCCTTTGAGAAAATCGAGGTCGGCGCCAAGATGCGCCTGTTCCACATGTTGCTGGTATAGCTGCACATAACCCCTCGTTGATTGCGGATAAACCGGTTGCCAGGCTGTTTTCCTGCGGGTAATTTCTTCGGGAGAAATAGCCGCTTCCAGCTTGCGTTGCTGCACATCCAGCGTAATGACATCCCCATCGCGGAGAATGGCGAGATTGCCGCCAGCCGCCGCTTCCGGCGATACATGCAGTACTACGGTGCCAAAGCCGGTGCCGCTCATCCGTCCGTCTGAAATGCGTACCATATCAGTAATGCCTTTGGCCAGTAACTTCGCGGGCAACCCGAGGTTGCCTACTTCAGGCATACCGGGGTAGCCTTTTGGTCCCACATTTTTAAGCACCAGTACACTGTTTTCATCCACGTCAAGTGCAGGATCATCGATCCGTTTTTTGTAATCGTCTATGTCTTCAAACACCACTGCTTTGCCGGTATGCTTCATCAGGTGCGGGCTTGCGGCAGAAGGTTTGATAACGGCGCCCTGTTCGCAGATATTGCCTTTCAATACCACGATGCCCGACACCGCGTTAAAAGGATCATCTATGGATGAAATTACCTCCTTATTATAGCTCACGGCATTTGTATAGTTTGCTTCAATGGTTTTGCCATTGGCCGTGATACAGTTTTTGTGGAGATGATCCAGCAGGGCATTGATCACAGCGGGTAATCCGCCGGCATAATAAAGGTCTTCCATGAAGTAACTGCCGGAGGGCTGGAGATTGGCGATCAGCGGGATGTTGGCCGAAAAGGTATCCATATCCTGCAGGTTCAGTTCCACACCTATACGGCCTGCAATGGCCAGTAAATGAAGCACAAAATTAGTGGAGCCGCCAATGGCCGCATTTACACGGATAGCGTTTTCAAAGGCTTCCCTGGTAAGGATATCTGTTAAGCGCCGGTTTTCCCGCACCATTTTTACGATCTCGTTTCCGGACAGGTGGGCCAGTACTTTACGGGCTGCATCCGGCGCGGGGATCGCTGCGTTCTGTGGCAGCGACAAACCGAGTGATTCCACCATACAGGCCATGGTAGACGCAGTACCCATTACAGCGCAATGCCCGTCGCTGCGGCACATACCGGCTTCAGCCATAGCCAGTTCTTCGTTGGTCATCCTGCCGGCCCTTACATCTTCACTGAACCGCCAGATATCGCTGGTACCAATACTATGGCCCCTGTGCCTGCCGGTAAGCATGGCGCCTCCCGATACCACAATGGTGGGAATGTTTACGCTGCAGGCGCCCATCACTAATGCCGGTGTGGTTTTATCACAACCGCATAACAGCACTACGCCATCGATGGGATTGGCACGGATAGATTCCTCCACATCCATACTTACCAGGTTGCGGTACAGCATAGCGGTTGGCTTGATCAGCGTTTCGCCTAACGACATTACAGGAAATTCCAGCGGGTAGCCACCGGCTTCTATCACACCGCGCTTCACCGCTTCCGCCAGTTCCCTGAAATGGGAGTTGCAGGGGGTAAGCTCCGACCAGGTGTTGCAGATACCTATAACAGGCTTGCCTTCCAGCTCATGTTGGGGAATGCCCTGCTTCTTCAGCCAGGCGCGGTATATAAAACCATCTTTGCCTTCACGGGCAAACCAATTAGCGCTTCTTAATGAGTTTTCGTGCTTCATAACGGGAGTAGATAATTTTAAAAAGATACAATAAATTATGGATTTCAAAAATGAAGGACACATGATTATCACATCTTACTACCGGTTATCTTTTTATTAATATTCTTTCTCTACATGATAAGTAGGATGTCCATTTAACAGATGTTTATCAGACATGGCAATATAAGTTCCGTTTTTATTATGGAATTTTAACATCATAGCATCTGTACCCAATAACCTGTATACTCCACAAATGAAGAAACTATCCGGACTGATTCTCTGTATGGGCATTACCCAATGCTGCCTGGCGCAGCAGGCTTCCGTTAAGGGTAATGTATCAGACACACTTAATCATGTGCAGCTATCCAAATCAGTGGTGGCATTGCTGCAGGCAAAAGACTCCATTTTATATAAGTTTACCAGGAGCGATGAAAAAGGACATTTTGAATTAAACAACCTCAAGGCAGGGAAGTACCTGCTGATGATCACTTATCCTGCCTTTGCCGATTACGTAGAGCCGTTAACGTTGTCGGATACTTCCCAGGTACAGCTTAATAAAATTATGCTGACGCTGAAATCCCGTTTACTGCACGAGGTAGTGATACAGCAAAAGGTGGCCGCCATAAAAATGAAAGGCGATACTACGGAGTTCAACGCCGATAGCTACAAAACCGCTCCCAACGCCTCTGTAGAAGAATTATTGAAGAAATTGCCGGGTATACAGGTAAATGGGAAAGGACAAATTACCGCACAGGGGGAAACCGTAAAAAAGGTGTTGGTGGATGGAGAAGAATTTTTTGGAGATGACCCTACACTGGTTACCAAGAACCTGCGGGCGGACATGGTGGATAAAGTACAATTGTATGATAAGAAGAGCGACCAGGCAGCTTTTACCGGTATTGATGACGGGGAACGATCGAAAACCATTAATATACAGCTGAAGGAAGATAAGAAGCGGGGCTATTTTGGGAAAGTGGCAGTAGGCGCCGGTGACAACGGATTTCACGACAGCCAGGCCATGCTGAATGTATTCCGCGGAAAGAAGAAACTGGCGGTGTTTGGTATTGTGTCTAACACTGGTAAGGTGGGGCTCGACTGGGGCGACAGGGAAAAGTTCGGCTCCGGCAACGGGGATATTTCCTTTAATGATGATGGCGACATGGAATTTACTTTCAATGGAGATGAACTGGACAGCTGGGATGGCCGTTATAACGGCGACGGCTACCCGTTGGTGCAGACGGGGGGATTACATTACTCGGATAAATGGGACCGGGACCGGCAGAACGTTAATGCCAACTATAAGCTCATGAAGTTATATATAGATGGACAGAGTGAGGATATTTCCCAGAACATCTTACCTGATACTATCTATTATAATCACTCCAAAGATAATTTTCATAACAACATTCTCCGGAACCGCGCCAATGGCAGCTATGAGCGGCAGTTTGATTCCACTTCCTCTATCAAACTGCAAATAGATGGGGGGCTGGATCATAAGATATCCAACAGGCTTAGTTCCAGCGGGATGGAGCTGAATGATATGGTGGTAAACCGCGGTGAACGTAAAACGTCGAATGTATCGGATATCGGGAGTATGAATGCCAATTTGCTGTGGCGTAAGAAGCTGAAGAAAAAAGGACGTACGCTGTCACTGAATCTCGCGGAGAATTATTCCAGGACCAACGGGCAAGGTATGCTGGATGCCTATACGGAGTATTTTAAACAAGGGAAGCCGGATTCTGTGCAAAATATAGATCAGCTTAAAACCACGAATAATGAGAAGATCAGCGTTATCAGTAATCTTACTTACACGGAGCCATTGTCTGCAGCATCTTCCCTGTTGTTCAACTATGGTATTAATATAGATAACAGTCATTCCAACAGGAACTCCTATAATCAGCAAACAGATGGAAAGTATACCGCCCTGGATTCCCTGTATAGCAGCGATTATGCATTTAATATATTTACACATAAAGGTGGCATCGGGTATGGATATACGAAAAAGAAGATCCGTATTAATATAGGCGGTAACGTAGGACTTACCAGTTTCAGCCAGAAAGACATGTTCCGGAATAACGAAGTGAAACGTGATTTTGTTAACTGGTATCCCAGGGCAATGTTCCGGTATAGTTTTTCGCAACAGCGCCGCCTTACGGTGCAGTATAACGGCTATACCCGGCAGCCGGACATTAATGATCTTCAGCCTATACGGGTGAATGATGACCCGCTTAACCTCCAGATTGGTAACCCCTCATTAAAACCATCTTTCAATAATAATTTAAACATCAACTTTTCCGATTATAAGGTAATGACAGGCAGGAATATCTGGGCGTCGGTGTCGTTTGAATCTACCAGCAATGCTATCAGCGGCAGAAGCGTGATAGATACCTCCGGTGTAACAACCAGCCAGTCCGTGAATGTGGACGGAAACAGGAGCGGGCGGTTTAATTTATATATTGGCTGGAAAATTAATCCCTGGGATCTGCGGGTAGGTGGTAATACCAGTGGAGGTTTGAACAGGAATGTAAATTATGTGAACGGATTATTGAATGTTACTAACTCGTCCAATGCAGGACTGGGTATTAATTTGAGTAAGTACAAAGACAAAAAATATGAATATTCCTTTGACGCCAGGGCGAATTTTAATAACAGCGTATCCTCTGTGAATAAAGCTTTGCGCACCCAGTACTGGACTTACAATATTTCGCCTAACGTAAGCTTTTTCCTGCCACTTAAATTTGTGTTGCATGCGGACATGGATTACAATATCCGCCAGAAAACACCCGTGTTTACCACCAATAACAATGTGGCCATCCTGAATGCGTACCTGGCCAAGAAATTTGGTAAGAAGGAGCTGGTGCAGCTTAATTTCTCCATGAATGATATCCTGAACCAGAATATAGGCTTCAGCAGATCAGTGCAAACCAATACGATCAGCCAGCGGACCTATAGTACCATTGGTCGTTACGGCTTATTGTCTTTTATCTGGAACTTTAACAAGTTAGGTGCCGCCACCTCTAAAGAATGATGTTATGAATAATACCAGTATGAAAATTCGTGTGTGCCTGGCTGTTATATTATGCGCATTTGCTGTTTTCCCTGCACAGGCGCAGCATACCACTTTTTTAGAGCAGGGCCGGATAGAGTTTGAAAAACGGGTAAACCTGTTTGCCCGTATGGATCAATTGAGTAAAGGCCAGGATAATTCATGGACAGATATGTTGAAAAAGGGGATGTCGCAATACCAGGTCACGTATTTTGATTACTCATTTTCACGCCAAACCTCCCTGTATAAGCCGGGAAGAGATAATCCTGATAACAAGAAACCCATATGGGAATCAGCCCCTGCGGAGGTAAACGTGGTATATTCCCGGCTGGACAGTATGCAGAGTATTTCGCAGAAGCAGGTATTTGAGCAGATGTACCTGGTGAAGGATTCCATGCGGCAGATCCGTTGGAAGATCACCGATGAAACGCGTAACATCGCCGGGTTTGATTGCCGTCGCGCGAATGCACTTATCATGGATTCTATTTACGTAGTGGCATTTTATACGGACGCGATTGTTACACCCGGCGGCCCGGAATCCTTCAGCGGTCTTCCCGGTATGATCCTGGGAGTAGCCCTGCCGCATGAGCATATTACCTGGTTTGCCACCAAAGTATTGATAGACGATATCAAAAGGGAGGCACTGAAGCCGCCGGTAAAAGGCAAACCTGTAGACAATAAAGGGTTGGTGGAATCCGTTTCAAAAGTATTGGGCAAGTGGGGAAATTATGGAAGTGCATATATCAGGGCAATTATGTTATAATTGCATATTGATTTAAACGGAAAATGACACCCATTTCCCATATTCGTACTTCATACGCACCTGTACAGCCATTTGTAGCGCAACCGGAAGAAACGGTTATTTACCGGGAGTTTTCGCCTGACCTCCGGCTGCAGGAGTATGTTTACTGCTACTGGGAGCTTAGTACTACTTCCCCGCTTACAACGCCTTTCCATTACCGGGTGGTAGCGGATGGTTGTATGGATATCTTTTTTGAACTGCAGGATCCGCAGCAGAGTTTTGTTATGGGATTCAGCGATGCCTACACCTGTTTCCCGCTGCAAGGGAATTTTAATTATGCCGGTATCCGGTTTTTGCCGGGCATGTTTCCCCGTATGTTCCGGGTAAATGCTGCCGAATTAAGCAAGCAGGCAACCGCCCTGGAAAGCGTAGTGCCGGCTGCTGCCCGTTGCCTGGTGAACCATTTTCATGAAAAAACAAGTATACTGCAGCTGAAGTCCCTGCTGGACGACTTCCTGCTGGAGTATATCAATAAAGCATTGCCGGCAGACAACCGCCTGCTGGAGGCTGTGGACCTGATTGTTCAGCAGGCAGGCATGATCACGCTTGAAAAGGAGCTACCCCCGGGGATCAGTTCCAGGCAATTGCGACGCCTGTTTGAGTGCTACATCGGCGATACGCCAAAAGCATTCGGTAAGGTAGTGAGGTTTCAGAAGATCCTGCAATTCACCCATTCTCCCCTGCATATCCGGAAAAACAAATCCTACCTCGACGCCGGTTATTACGACCAGGCCCACTTCATCCGGGAATTTAAAAGTCTTTATGGCCTTACGCCCGCTAAGGTATTCCACAAGTAAGTTGTCCGTTTTTTACAATTTATGATTTACCGGCATACCTAACTTTGCAGTCATAAAACTGGAACCTATATGAAAAGATGGCTGTTAGTATTTATTTTCTTCTTTTTTATATCCAATATTTATTCACAGGTAAAACCCGGAAAAATGAAACTGAATGCAGGCATTATCACCGCCAGGTTAGCGGAGAGCAAGAAATTTTATACAGAGATATTAAACTTTGGAGTGTCGTTTGAAAACGAATTTTACCTGTTGCTGCATACACCGGACAAGCAGGCGGAGATCAGCTTTTTACTGCCGGAGCATGCGTCGCAGCAGCCCTTGTTTAAAACAGCTTTTAATGGTAAGGGGGTATACCTGACCATCGAGGTAGATGATGTAGACAAGGTATATGAAGCAATGAAAGCTAAAGGAGTGGACATAAAAATAGCGATCCGTAACGAGCCGTGGGGCGACCGGCATTTTGCCATACAAGACCCTAATGGCGTGGGTATAGACGTGGTAACGTATTCCCACCCATGACGCTGTTAACATAATTTTAAGTTAATGAAACCTTAAAAAGGCAGCCACAGGCACTATACAGGAACCATTTTTGTTTTCAGAGGTTTGAACTAAAAATTTTAACCATGGCAAAGCAAAGCAAGGAAGCAGTAAAACAAGAAATCCAGGTATTGGCAATTGGCAACTACAAAAGTTATCCTGATGATTACGAAGTAGCATCTGCCACGGTTTCCCGGAATATACAATCATTGGCAAAAGGTTATTGGGACAGCCGGGAATATAAGGAAGTAGAGCGGGATGAGCGACTGGGCATCAATCTGGAAGATTATCAGCATTGGACAAAAGAAGCATATGATGCATTTATGAAATCCAACCAGCAGTCCTTGAACTAGTTTCATTCTTTTTAAACCGGGCCGCCTGAAAGTACGCTTTCAGGCGGCCTTTTTATTATTTGGTAGAAGGTGCAACCATTTATCCCTGCTGATTGTTTATATAAGACGGTGGATTCACTGCCATAATATAGTGGGCACTACACCTGCTTTTATTCTACTACACCGTTCCGAGCTGGTGTCCGTTACCCCCTGAATGCAAAGGCTTGTGGCTGAACCTGCCATTAATCCTAAATTTTCAGTGCATGAAAAAGCTTATCTGTTTGTTCATGATCCTGGGTGCTGCCTGGCGGTTAACGGCCCAAATTACGCCCGCAGTAGCCGTTTTGCCCAATGAGGATCTTGTAACACAAATTTTTGGCAAGAACAAAGAATCGTTATTGAATGATTTTTTGAAGATTTCCCCTTTAGAGGAACGGGCGTTTCAATCTGCATTCCTGGAATATGAAACGGAGAAAAGTCCGTGGTTAACGGAGCGTATTGCCTTATTGAAAATGTACAACGAAGAGTTTTCCTCTATTGATGAGAAGAAAATGAACTCGCTTACCAGGCAGTTCATTAATAATGACCTGGAGTTTGGCCGGTTGCAGATGCGGTATTTCCGGAAGTTCAACAAATTGCTGGGAGCCACGAGAGCGGCAAAGTTCTTCCAGCTGGACAATTACCTGGAGCAATCTACGCGGGTGTACCTGCAAAACCAGTTACCTTTTATAAAAGCGCTGGAATCTGATAAACTGGCGAAGCCACTTACGGCAAGATAAGGGAGCGGATTTTGTCTGAGTCAGACAAACTACGCTTCTTCTACGAAATCTTCGCTACGGGGGATGGCTTTGAATTTTTCCATGAGTTCAGGGGGAAGCCCGGTGAGCTTGCGTTTACGGGTATCTATCCATGCGCCGTCTACCAGTATAGTGGCGGATTTGGTGCCGTCGCCGCGGAAAATTTCGTGTTTAATGGACCAGCGGGAGCCGTCAGGCCGGCATTTGGTCATTTCACAGCTCACCCGCACTTTGTCGTTAGGGCCTATTTCCCGGTGGTAAAACAGCTCTTCCCGGAAAAGGATGGGGCCCAGCTGTTGCTGCATAAACTGAACGGCAGTAAGTCCTACCTGTTCCAGGAGGCTTAACCTCGCCTGTGCGGCAAAGTCGGCGTAGGCCGAATGGCGCAGGTGCATATTGGCGTCTATCTGTGACCATAATACTGGCCCTTCAAAGAATATGTTCATATCTAAATTTACGGAAAAGCCATGTAAAAATGGGACCGTAAACAGGGTGTTTCACTACCAGTAATGGCTACACGTAAACAATGATAGCAACCGGATGTCTGCCAGGGGATTGCTTCTTAATGAAATTTTTCTACAAAAAAAAGTAAAACAAATTTTTTTAGAATCAATTCGTTTTATACTTTCGCGGCATGGAGAGTTGGCAGAGCGGTCGATTGCGGCAGTCTTGAAAACTGTTGACTGTAACAGGTCCCGGGGTTCGAATCCCTGACTCTCCGCAAGGAATAGAGCCTTTAGACATTGTCTGAAGGCTTTGTTATTTTTGGGAAATAGCGACTGTCTTTTCGTAAATGATTTTGACTGTAACAGGTCCCGGGGTTCGAATCCCTGACTCTCCGCTAGAAACGACACAAAATTCATGATTGGATCTTGTGTCGCTTCTTCATTTTTGCGGGCATGTTTATTGAGTGTTTTCGATTAAAAAGGGATCAAATTGAATGCTTCCGTATTTATATCCCCTATGCAAAAAGGCAAACATCCGGCTTATGTTAATTAGAGTTTGGCCTTTGCATTATTCATTAGTGATAACAATTGAATAATATCCCCGTCCTCCATAAAGACATAGGACTTCTCATCAAATCGCTCTACCTTTAAAAAGGTGGACCATTGTTTTTTTGAATAAAAACAACCTGCCTGGAAGCCGCCGCGGCTTTTATATTGAATTTCGGTATATATTTCCGGGGTGGTCGGTATTATCTTATCTTTTATAATGTTCAAAGATTTAATTAGTGCATCAACCTCATCCATATCAAGCATGCCTATTTTTGTATCAGATGAATATGCTCCAGAGTACGCATATTCAAAACGCACTGCCTTGGTAGTTTCTCCGCCAATTAAGTCTGTGAATTGCGCAACTTGAATCTGGCAGCCCTTCAGTGAGCCAACATCTATAAATTGTTTTTGTATTAGAGAACCAGATTTGTTTGAAAAAAGTTCTGCTTTGCTCTTTTGTTCTTTTAGATCTGTATCCGGTTTCGCTGGTTGAGAACAGGCCGAACAGAATGGGGTAATAAATGCTAAAATTAAAATTACTCTTTTCATAGATGATTGAGGTTTATTTAGAAACAAAAGTGAAAATGAAAGCTACTGATCCTGATCTTTTACCTGAACTTTTTCCGAATCATACCAATCGACAGTTTTATGAAGTATTTCTTCAAATTTAAAGAGGTCATCAACAGTTAGAATCTCTGTCTTCGTTTCCTTCTTTTGCCCGTCAAAAGTGCCAATATATTTTCGTGAACTGTTAAAATACAATCTACATATCGTTTTTCGATTATTGTCATCCAGTAGTATTGCAAAATAGGATTGAGCATCCCGATACGCTATTCTGGAAGGTTTTATTCTTTGGCGGAGAATTGTTTTTACAATCATATAGCCTTCCTTTTCCTCCTCGGTGGTTTCAATCACTGAACCCTTTTCCTCGATGTTTGTTGTCACTAATTCCTTTTCGGGATCAGATTGCTCTGTATCATTTTCTTTTTTCAGCGCAGATTTAAGCCTTTCTGTTATCAGATCATTGATGTATTGTTGTATTGACTTCTTTGTTAGCGCACCGAACTGCTCAACAACTTTTGAAGTTAACATTCCTCTGTATATCTGCTTGGAAAATAGTTTGATCAACCCTTCAGAGGGATTTTGAAACTCAACATTTATCAGCGTTTTAAGCTCATTCATATATTTTAGGTCGCTCGCGGTGGTTTGAATGTTCTCTATATTGAAATACGACTTGTGAAATTTTTTTAATTCTTCGATCTGGTTGTCTTTTATATCCGTAACATTAAATTCAAAGAATGGTTTTTCATCCATTTTATTCTGCTCTGCAAGATCTGTATAGAACCGGTAAATTATTCCATTGGATAATAGACCGAATTTAGCAGTTGTAGTATGGAAATACCGGAAAAGCTGGGAGTTGTGCGGGTCCAGGCTTTCTCCCCAATGCTTACATTCGATGAGTATAGAAGGTTTGCCTTCCTTCAGGATCGCATAATCGACTTTTTCGCCTTTCTTGATCCCTATATCAGCAATAAACTCCGGCATTACTTCAAATGGGTCAAATACATCGTAGCCCAGGACTTTAATGAAGGGCATGATAAAAGCATTCTTAGTAGCTTCTTCTGTTTGAATCTGGTTTTTAAGCTTTTCGACTTTGTCGCCGAAGAGTTTAATTTCAGCTTTAAAATCCATAGAATTTTTTTGATATTGATGTTGTCAGAAATTTTATCCTTCGAATCCTTTTCCAAGGGCATCAAGCCGTCGCATCTGTAAATTCATATGATGCAGTACAACCTTTTCGTAATCATTAGATCTGTCGCCCAGTTTACTGAATAGTACGAGCATCTCTATAAACAGGAAAAACAGAATCCACAGGATCCAGAAAACCAATGCAACATAAGATGCGGATAACATCTGCTTCATGATTGTTAACTCATCTAAAAATCCTGTACTCGCTTTCATTTCCTTTTCAATTGCAGGTTTGATGTGAAGCAAATCGTTTTCCTTTAGAGTTCTCTGTTGCCGCATAGCACCAATAGTGGAGTCAATGGACGGTAGCAATGCTATTTTGGGATTTGACACCAGTGTGGTTGCAACAACAACATCACTTATCGTCTTCCATACAGTTGTATCCTTGCCTGAAGATGTTACTGTTGACACAGGCATCCGCTTTGTTGCCGTTTGCGTGGTAGTGGCAGTTGTTGTTGGATGTTTGCTGATGTCCTCCACGTAATTATTTTTTTCCTGTTCTTTTTTATTAATCGCCGTGTCCAGTGTGGCGATCTGCTTTCTTAGTTCTTCAGTTTTGGAGGGCAATATCTTGTCTACTTTTTCCGATACATAGGAGATCTTTGCGATCTCAATGTCTTTTTCAAACAATATCTGATCAATGATCACAGCACCCAGAATAGACATCATGAAAGCCAGACATCCCCTGAAAATTAACAGCAGCCGGCCCGGATTTATGGATAGGACGATCTGCTTTTCAACCTGTACAATGATAACGGTTGAGAGAATGCCGGCCAACAAGCAACCCGGTAGGCTGAGTGACAGGTAACGATGAGCAAAAGTAAAACCGATAAAAAACCACAGAATGCAAACGATCAGCATGGCTGCGGTGTACTTTTTCACTGATTTAAAAGCAGCTTCGCTACAGTTCCGTAGGATGCTGTAGTTGTATCCGGTCATGAAGCAGCCGAAACGGATCCAGAGATGTTTCATAGCACTCGGTTTTAAAAGTTTTTGTTCAGAATAATGTGACTGGAAATTGCCGCAAGACCATTCCTGAATCCGCGCGTATAGCTGATAATAATGCCGTGTCCGACACCCTCGTTAATCTTTGCCTGCTCTTCGATTTCTTTGACCTGCCTGATATGGCCTTCGGCAATTTCTTTTTTGACAGTAAGTTCTTCCACTGTATCTATCATTCCACTTCTGCTCCTGCTGGAGATGTGAAAGTTGATTTGGCGGATAAAGTCTTCGTAAAAGGTTTTTACCTTCCGGATAGATCTTTCCAGGTCATTCTTCAACGCGATCACATTTTGGTCCAGATGGGTAATGTCCGGATTTATCAAAGCATCGTTATATCCTTTAGATTCATAGTTCTTGTCGAGGAAATCGTATAAAAGATGTATCCCACCATTGAGTGGAGTAATAGCCTTTCCGTCAGGCTGTTCTTTCGCCGGTGCGTCCTTTTCAATGAAAGTAGTTTCCGGAATATCGGGCATTGTATTTTCAGTTGCTATAGTGTGGGTATGCCCATTTTGACGTTGCCGATTGAAAATGTTGAATAAGCTCATACATATTTTTATTAAATAGTGATTGTCGGCACTTTGTATTTATTATGTCCTTTGTTATGACAGGACGCGCAGAGCGTGATGAGTAAATGACCGGGGTAATCCCAGGGCAGACGGAATTTTTGCTCGTTTGCTATAAAGTGGTATTGCCGGTGATGGACCTGTAAGTCTTTATCGCTACGGCAATGAACACAACAATACATGTCGCGCTGCAGTATTTCCCTACGCCTCGCCTTCCAGTCGGGGTGAAATAAAAGCGAGCCATAACTGCCATGAGATTTAATATTTAGGAGGCCCTGCTCTTGAGATTTTGCGGGAGGTGATTTTGTAGGAATATCCTCCTGGATATATCTGCGGAAAAATTGATCTCCCTTAAACTGTAAGTATTTATGCGGCGCGACGTTTGAAGTTGCCATAATAACACAGGTTAGAGTTGTTGAAATATAGTCCTGGTCGCAGTCAACTTATTGCTCCCACTTGCAAAGGGTCCTGGTTGCCATTGCTTTTTCAAGGGACATGCTGATGATTCGATGCTTACAATTACTTAGTCCACGGCAATTCGAATTATAATGATATTTTGTAGCATTCTTGCTATCGCAGACATACACCGTTATTGGGTTACAGTAACTATAGCTTGTAAGTAGCCAGACATACAGGAGTTTCATGGCTCTATTGATTCAGGAGACAAGGGGTACAAAGGAACTGGCATTATCGTTTAACTTGTATGACAGGGCCTGCAACAATGAAAACAGCCATTCGAGTTTTGATAGCGTTTCTTTGCTTCACGAACAGCCTCCTGGCAAGTTTCAAATTCTCCCAAATAAGTCCGGTTATACATCGTAGAAAAATACTCACAGGTAATGACGTGAACTTCATAATCACCGTTTAGCTGGCGGTTGTTGTTTACATAATACTTCTTTTTCATAATGGTATTTTAGATTTATGAAACAAAAGTATATTTCATTAACATCCTTTTTTTATGGGAAACCGTAACCAGATGTTTTCTGTAGAAGTTTTTTTAAGACGCTTATATAGCGCCTAAATCCTTGCAATGAGCCACCAATTGCTCGTTCTTGGTAAAGCCAAGGGCGTCTTTCATTTGGTTGAGCCTTTTTTCTATACTGCTTAAGCCAGACGGTTTTATCCCGTTGCGTTGAAGGTGCGCAGGTATGTCTTTCTGCAGCATTCCCTGTGCAAGCAGTGTTATGATCGTGATATCAAATTCCGAAAAAGAGTAGGCGTTCTTTTTATCGAACAACTGCCTGATGTGATGTGGAAAATAGCGCCTGTGTTGGGCTATTTCATTGATGGCTTCTTTAAGTGAGCGGGCATCGTTCCGGGCTTTGAGAACAAAACCATCTATGTCATACTTGTTATAAAGTTGGTCAATAATAGCTGGCCTGTTTTCTAACGAGAAGATCAGGATATTGAGATCGGGTTGTACTTCTCTGGCGGCGGCAATTAGATCCATACCATTGGATAGTTCCTGCTTATGACCATCCGGTTCAAAATACAGATCTGAAATCAGGAGGTCGAATGAACTACCTGCCTTAACCGCCTGTGTTATCTTATACAACGCATCATCGCAATAATAAGCATGTGCTATATCCATGACTGCGAGATCTTCCAGGGTTTTCTGCAGGGAAATATTGACGATTTCGTGATCTTCAGCAATAAGTACCTTTGTAATCATGAGGACTGAGCTATTGGGAAAGAAATGTGAATTTTTAATCCTTTAGCAGGATGTTCAAATGTATATTGTCCGCCAATTTTTTTAATACGGTTTCCCATATTCTGCAGTCCGTTTCCATACTTAACTTGCGGAGAAATACCGATGCCATCATCTGTATAGAGAATTTGAACCTGGCCGTTCTGACCTTCAAATTTTAACATCACAGAATTGGCCTGGCTATGCTTTTTCATATTGATCATCAATTCCTGCAGGATATGTTCAACTTCTTGCTGTATCTGCGCATTGATCCGGCTCCAGAGCAGGGGACCATTGCCGAAGATCAGGACCTTGATATGTTCGGACCCAAAAGATCCTAACAAATCGTCAATTTTAACATGAAAGGGAATCTTTGAGATGGTGGGGTTTTCATATGAGATATCGCGGGATCGCTCATACAGTACCTCAATCTTATCGATCAAATCCTCCTTGTCTAAAGATGCTTTATACTCAAGGTCTGTCATGATGCGGTACAATCCGTTTGCTACCACGTCATGCACCTTTTGGGAGGTTTTGAGTTGATGTTCCTGTATCGCCTGCCGGGATGCAAATTCTATCTGTTGCCGGCGCCTGCGATACCGGAGGATTAAAACAATTCCGGCAGTAATGAAGAACAGGATGGTTAGCGCCAATAGAAACCACTGTACCACCAGCTGGGTTTTCTTTTGTGCATTATCCTTTTGCAGCTGAAGATTGTCGGCTTTGTTTTTCGCGGCTTCATACCGGATTAATGCGAATTGGTTCTTGGCTGTGTGCTTTGCTGTTTGGATACTATCCGTCAGGTATTGGTAACGGATAAAATAAGGTTTCAACAGATTGGTGGGGCTAAGCGTAATAAGCTTTGAAAGTGCTTCTACCTCGTCATCGGGACTATTCATTTCCCTGGCGATTTCGTATCTTTTCCTGGCATAATGCAATGCCGAATCAGGCAAGGAGAGCGAATAATAGTCCGACAGATGCGCATAGCTGGCGTTGAGCCCCCTGATGTCGTTCGAATCCTTACGGATTTGCAGCGCCTGTTGCAGCTCGGGCCCGGCAGGATAAGCGGAATCTTTCAACCACTTGGTTTTGGCATAGTTGGAAAGTACCCGGGCATACTCTTTTTTCTTGTCCTTACTCTTAGCCAGCAGGGATTTGTATAAATCGATAGCCTGATCATAGTCGCCTTTCTTCTGGTAAGTAAGGGCTATACTGTTTAAAGCAATGGTTTCGGCCTTCGGATGTTTTATATATTTTAGCGCTTTACGATAATAGTCGATCGCTGCTTCATAGTTTTTAAGATTAAGACAAATATTGCCCAATTCATGGTAGTCAGAGCCCAGGCATTCCTGGTCTTCTTTTTTGTGTTCATCAAGATAAGTAAGGGATTTCAAGAGGCTTTCCTGCCCTCCATAATGGTCTCCCTCATATGCCTGGATGATGCCCATATAAGTATAGGCCATTGCAATTTCCAAACTATCTGTAGCGCCCGTTGCAACGAGATTAAAATAATAAAAGGCAGAGTCGTTATTTTTATTGAAGAATGACTCCCCTTTTTCCAGCCTGGGTGCAGAAATCTGTTGCGGAGACTCCCGGTTGGATGTACAGGCTAAAAAACTTCCGAGGAGTATGGGCAGGATGATGATTGAGGGACGCACTAGGGATTATTTCTCTTAAAAGTATCAAATTTCTCAATTTTGAGGAATTATTAATTGACAGGTAACCAAAAAAAGTGAGGCAAGAGCCTTCTTGCCTCACGTAGATTATATATCAGGGTTTTCTTGGAGGAATTGTTCCGGTTTCGCCACCGGTATCATCCATAGTAGTAACCTGTTCGCCATTGTTGTGATTACCGTTATTGGAATGGCTGGGGCATAAGAATGCCAGGAAAAAGCTAAATATGATATGAAACATAATTTTATTTTTTGAATGTTTAAGAAATAGGCTGCCAGTTGCCGGGCAGCCGGCAGCGGAGTTGAGAATCAGTGAAGAAGCGCTTCTTGCTTTTTAGGGAAGTGTGGGCGTGGATTACGGAAGCTGATGATCGCTTCCCAAGCCGGTAACCGGCTTCCGCTTTCTTTGCCCGGGTTGAATCGGTTCTGTACAGGGAGCCTCTTAGCTAAGGAGGCGTTACCCGATTGCAAAACAAAGATAGATCGGGCTAAATGGTTGATTTACATGTAATTCCAATAATTCCGATAATTCCAGGTATTCCATTTGTAATTCCGGGAATGCGGGTTTAATTCCGATTATTCAGTTCTATAATTTTACTTATGGCGACATATTTTCCTGACTATCAGCAGCTGGTCATGCAGGCGTATGAACGAAAGAAGGCAAACAATACACTACCTCATGGCCTGATGCACCTTACCCCCGGGAAACTCAAAGACGAATGCGTAAAAAGATGTACAAGAGATGTAAACAGGCGGGATGAAAAGATTATCAGGGATTTTTGCGGGGATTTGAATGAATCAAAAAGCTGCCATGCTATCATGCAGCGATGCGATACGGATAAGTTCAGACCATTGGTGAATTATCTGAAAAGGAAATCTGAAAGTACAGATGAGAAGAATATCGAGCTCCTGGCCTGGCTAATCGACTTCTCCGGCCGGCCCTGGGAAATGGGAAAAACGATTTCCGGCGATGAGGACAAAGGCCCGGCATTAAATGATGCCAGCACTTTAACAGAAAACCAGGCAGCGGCATCAAATTCCCCAGCCAGTCCAAGCTATAAACAGACTGAGAGTGAGATAATTCCGGAAAATCCGGCAATTCCAGTTTTGATGGATAGCTCAACGGAAAAGAAAGGCGCAGGTGTTAAGGCCGCAGAAGCCAGTGGTCAAAAAAAATTTAGAGGGAGATCCGCCAAAACACTGGCAGCCGCGGTTATTTTATCGCTGGCTTTAGGAACAGGCGGCATGTGGTGGTGGAAAGATAAGCCAGGCTCCGGTGGTAACTGCATGTATTGGCTGGAAGATCATTATGAGTCCATAGCCTGTAACCAGAAAATACCTAATGCAAGGATCATTGCATTAGATACCTTGAAGTTGAAAAATTTCAGGAAGATAACCAGGCCGGACACCATTACCTACCAGGCCATAGGAAAGGTCTGGTATTCTAAAATTAATGGCAAACTGGAATACTATACTTCCCGGGGAGAGCATCCGGTGGTCTTTGACCATCAGCTGAAGCCAATTACCATCTATATTATCGATAAGTACATCCGGTCGGGCATGATCACGAAATAAATCTGAGTCTGTTCATGGCAGCTAAAGCAGCCTATTTCCACAAATATCAGAAAACACAAAAAAAACAACATTTATGTCTCTTCACCGGTGAACACACCACCTATTTTTGCAAACTAAAGTTATGCCCGTTGAAAAACACTTATTTATGTTCATAACATGCAGATAAAGATCCTTTGTACACGATGGGGCCATGAAAACATCCCCATAGAAGCTTTCCTTGAAAACGTAAAATCCGCAGGATACGACGGCATCGATTCCTGGCTACCCGAAAATAAAAGCGACAGGCTGCTGTTTATCAAATGTAGTAAGGAACTGGGATTGCCGATAGTTGTACAACAACATCAGGCGGAGGGTGCGGATATACAAACCTTTTGCAGGAGCTTTGAATATCACCTGAATGCGGCGATGGAATGTGAACCGCTAATCATTAATTCGCATTCAGGGAGAGATTTCTTTACGATCAATGAACAATTGGCGGTTATTGATGCGGCGGAAAATTTTTCTGCCAGGAATAATATTGTTATCGCACATGAAACGCACCGGGGAAGAATTGGATGCAGCCCTGGCAATGCAAAGGAACTGTTTAAGCTAAGACCTTCCATGAAAGTAACTGCTGATTTCTCACACTGGGTTTGCGTTACAGAAAGCTATCTTGAAGGGTTCAAAGAAACGGTGAACGAAGCAATCAGGCGCACCGTACATATACACGCCCGTGTGGGTTTTCCTGAAGGACCGCAGATTCCTGATCCGCGACTGCCGGAATGGGCGGAGCCGCTGAACTACTTTACCGGCCTGTGGTCCCGGATTATCCGGGAAAAGGAAGCCGAAGGCGTATCCTTGCTTACCATTACAACGGAGTTTGGACCACCGCCTTATATGTGGACTACTTCGCCCGGTAATACCCCGGTAGCATCGCAATGGGAAGTGAATTTATTTATGATGCATCTGCTGAGAAATATAATTGCTTCACAACAATAACCCTCCCGTATTCAGCTCCACATTATTTTACCTGCTAACGCATTTTTGCTAACTTTATCTCTTACACGTTATGCTGTGTTGATGGGCGGAAATCTTTCCCACCTTTAATAACACCGGTTGCAACCAATATTTAAGAGAAAAGATAATTCAATGGGTAATAACTTTTTTAAATATCTGAATACAGGTCCAATCGAGGAGAAATGGGGAATTTATGTAACTACGGTGGGGTATTCAAAAGTAACACCGAATGAACGTTATCCCAAAGAAGAACATCCCCAAAGCCATCAGCTTACATGGAACAGGGGAAGGATTCTGACGGACTATTACATGATATTTATTTCTAAGGGAAAAGGAACGTTCTGTTCAGCATTAACCGAGCCGGTGGAAATTGAGGAGGGAACCTGTTTTTTTCTTTTCCCGGGAGTATGGCATCGTTACAGGCCGGATATCCGCTCGGGATGGGAAGAATACTGGGTGGGCTTTCATGGGTACTATGTTGATCAACTGATGAAACAGGGCTTTTTTGATCCTGATCAGCCATGTCTCAAAACAGGGCTGGATAGAGATATGCTGGTATTATTTAAGAAGATGATTGATGTTGTAAATGCCTCGCTTGTAGGTTACTCACAACAGATTGCAGGTTTAACACTTCAGATACTCGGTTTGGTCAATACCATATCGCTCAGCAAACAATATGATCATAGCCCGCTGGAAAAGGCAATAACGAAAGCAAAGTTCCTGCTACAGGAATCACTGGAGCATCCTGTAGATATCCCGGAACTTGCCCGGCAATTGCCTATGGGATATTCGGCATTCAGGAAGAATTTCAAGGCAGTAACGGGGCTGTCGCCTAATCAATACCATTTAAATTTACGCATAGAAAGGGCAAAAGAACTGCTTGAATCAACATTGCTTAACGTGGAGGAAATCGCTGATCAAACTGGGTTCGACAGCATTTATTATTTCTCCAGGATCTTTAAGAAGAAGGTGGGCCTTTCTCCTAATACTTATCGTAAAACATTTGCCGTTGAATGAAACTCCGGTAAGTCTGTTTCATCGCCTTATTTGCCTTTTATCTTATCGCGGTATTCACCGGGCGATAACCCTGTTTTTGATTTAAAGAACGTTACAAAATAGCTGGCAGACTCAAAGTTCAGGTGAAAAGCAATTTCCTTTACCGGTAATACCGTACTGGCCAGCAATTCTTTTGATTTCTGCAATTTTATTTCAAGTTGATATTGGGCGGGCGAAAATCCTGTATACTGTTTAAATACTCTTCTGAACCAGGAATAGCCAATGTTTAGTGTTTTAGCGATGGATTCGGGAGTAACATCATCACCGGTTTTTTCGCGCATCATCATTCTTGCTTTATCAATCTGGGCGATGATGGCTTTATCCCTGAAAGAATTGTTTTTCTCAGCGTAAAAGATAAAACCCAACAACAGGCTGGTAATGCCGGCAAGTACCTGCTGGTAGGCCGTTTTCTGGTAGTTGGCTGTTTCAATACCCTGGTTGAACAAAGCCACGATCTGTTCATTAAACCCTACATTATAGACCGGGCTTTTCCGGGAAAAGAAGAGATTACCGGTTAACTGTTTCATGTAACTGCCATTAAAACCTACCCAGTATTCATTCCATCCCTGGCCTTTAAGCGGCCGGTAGGTATGCCATTCCCCGGGAAACAGCAACAGGATAGTACCGGCAACCACTTTAGTTAGCTTGCAGCTTGCCGATTCAAATGAACCTTCTCCTTCTGTAATATACAGCAGGATGTATTCCTGCAACACCCTCCCGGTATTGGGACTGAACCAATATGCCGACGGGTGGCTTTTAGGAGGGTAGTCACTGTTGGGAGATATCACCTGGAAACCAATAGTAGTGGTGTATAATCCCCACAGTTCGTCTGTTTCATTTACTGTCAGGTAATTGACGTTTTGATTCCTTTTATTTTTCATTGGTGTGTCAAAAAGTTAAATGATTCCATCAGAATTTATCACTGCGCCTTTTAGATTCAGGTTACTTTGCATTACCAACTTCATTGAAAAACAGGATAGATGATTACTGAAATATTAAAGTTCCGACTGACTTTAAATTGTTTTATGGCGAAATAATTTTGATAGAAAGTTTTCATATAAAAGTAGCGCTTTTTGTGATGATAGCAACGTTTCATTTCGGCTGCAAAGCAGCAACCGGAGGTTAAATTCACGTTTGAAAAATTAAGTTTTTATGAATGCATCAACCACCTGTCGGCCTGTCGCCGCACAGAAATAATCGTCGTGTCTAAATTGTAAATAATTCCACTACCAGCGATGTTTAAAACCAAAATCTCATGTTATGTTAAACAAGCAATTTGATTCTCTATTGCCTATCAAAGCATCATTTTTATTGCTATTCCTTTTGGGCATCTCACAAATTTCTTTTGCTCAGCAAAAAATAACGGTAAGCGGTAATGTTGTGTCAGACAGCAGTCAACCCGTTGCCAATGTATCTATAAGAATAAAAGGCGGGACTGCCGGTGGAACCACTGATGAAAACGGCTCCTTTAAGATTAGCGTTGCTAAGGGTGCAGTCCTGCTTTTTTCTTCTATAGGTTATGAAGAAAAACAGGTAACAGCCATGAAAGATGGAGAGGTACTAACGGTGATGCTTACCCCAAGCAATGCCAGGTTAAATGACATTGTAGTGGTTGGATACGGAACCCGCAAAAAAGAAACCCTTACAGGCTCCATTGCTTCTGTTAAAGGAAGCGACCTGGTTAAATCACCGGCGGGTAATTTCTCCAATTCGTTGGCAGGCCGGTTACCGGGTTTGGTGGCTATTACCAGAACAGGCGAGCCTGGAAATGACGGATCCACATTAAGGATACGTGGGGCCAATACACTTGGCGATAATTCCCCGCTTGTTGTTGTTGACGGTATCGCCGGCAGAAGCCTGGAACGGCTGGATCCTGCCACCATTGAATCTGTTACGATCTTAAAAGATGCGTCTGCAGCTATATACGGATCACAGGCGGCCAACGGCGTTATCCTTGTTACCACCAAACGCGGTGCATCCGGTAAGCCCACCATCCAGTTTTCCCTGAACCAGGGATGGAATACTCCTACCGTTCTTCCCAAAATGGCAGATGCGCCACTTTATGCACAGTTGCAGAATGAAATTTCCGCTGCTTATCATCCCGGCGACCCATTGCCTTATTCGGCGGAAGATATCCAGAAGTATAAAGATGGCTCTGATCCCTGGGGACATCCCAATACGGATTGGTTTAAAGAAACAATCAGGAAAAATTCTCCGCAACGTTACGGCAACTTAACATTGTCCGGCGGCGCTGAGGCCATAAAGTATTTCATTTCACTCGGATCGAATTTTACCGATGGGATTTTCAGGGACGGAGCTACCAACTATTCGCAGACCAATTTTCAAAGTAATATTGACGCAAAAGTTACGAACAACATCCGTTTGAGTTTTGATGTGGTGGGGCGGCAGGAAAACAGGAACTATTCAGGAGGAGGCGCCAATGGAGGAAGCGCCGATCAGGCACAAAATGTTTTCTGGGCATTAAACAGGTCTTTTCCCACCTGGCCGGCAAGATGGCCTAATGGCTTACCCGGACCGGATATTGAATATGGCGCTAACCCGGTAGTGCTGGTTACAGATGCCACGGGCTACACCAAATCAAGAAGCTATATTTTTCAAAGTAATGTAAGGCTCGTGGTTACTATTCCATGGGTAAAAGGACTGTCGCTGACCGGTAATGCGGCAGTGGACAGAACTATTGTCAGTACCAAACAATTCAGGAAGCCGTGGTTCCTCTATACCTGGGACAAAACAAGTTTAGATTCCAATGGAACCCCGCTGCTGGTAGCATCCAAAAAAGGGAATACAGATCCGCGACTGCAACAGTGGATGGATAACAATTCTAATGTAACGCTCAATGCGCTGTTAAATTATGACAGGGTTTTTGATAAGCATGATATTAAAGTTCTTTTTGCTGCGGAACGTATTGCCGGTGATAACATGAATTTCTGGGCTTTCAGGAGAAACTATACCAGCGATATCCTTGACGAACTGGATTTAGGAAGTAATGAATTAAAAGACAACGGAGGATCATCCGGCGTGGCGCGAAGGTTAGATTATTTCGGAAGATTAAGCTATGCCTATGACGCAAAGTACCTCGCTGAATTTGTATGGAGATACGACGGCTCTTATATCTTTGACCCGGCCGGTAAGCAATTTGGATTTTTCCCCGGGATATCACTGGGATACAGGATCTCTAATGAAAAATTCTGGAAAGATAATATCACTTTTATCAATGAAATGAAAATAAGAGGCTCCTGGGGAAAAACAGGTAACGACCGGATAGGACCCTATCAATACCTTACTACCTATGGCTACAATGGTGGTTATGTATTTAATGAAAATGTTCCGCAACAGGCGTTGAAAGCATTGCGTATCCCAAACGCCGGGGTTACCTGGGAAATAGCCAATCAATCCAATATCGGCGCTGATGTGGAACTGCTCAATAATAAATTGGCTGTAAGCGCTGATTATTTCTACAACCTGCGTACAAACATCCTGGCCTACAGAAACGCTTCTGTGCCAGGTTCTGCAGGATTAAGCCTGCCGCAGGAGAATATCGGGGAAGTGGTTAACAAGGGCTTTGAATTGCAGGCATCATATCGCGGTAGTACCGGCGATTTCAGGTACCAGGTGTCTGCCAACGGGGCCTGGGCAAAGAATCATATTAAGTTCTGGGATGAAACACCCGGTGTGCCGGATTATCAGAAGTCTACCGGCAACCAGATGAACGCAAGATTGTATTACCAGGCAATAGGCGTATTCGTAGACCAGGCAGCGATTGATAAATACCCTCATTGGACAGGCGCCCGCCCCGGGGATATTATATTCAAAGATGTAAATAACGATGGAAAGATTGATGGCCAGGACCAGGTGAGAAGCAGCAAAACCACCATACCAACATTTACCGGAGGGCTCAATATCGATTTGCAGTATAAGAACTTTTACGCCACTGTATTATTCCAGGGAGCGGCTGGTGCGGAAAGATCCTACCGGACCTTTTCCGGGGGGCCAGGTGTCGGAAACTTTATGTACAATCTTGTAAAAGACCGCTGGACGCCGGAACATCCAAGTGCTGTTAACCCGAGAGTATGGGAGCGTGGAGGCGCATATTGGATGACAGATGGAGAACCTAATAACACCTACTTTGTTAGAAGCAGCGACTATTTAAGATTGAAAAACTTTGAGGTTGGTTATAACCTGTCATCCGGCATTGCGCAAAAAATAGGCATACAATCGCTGAGGATCTATGTCAGCGCCCTGAACTTTTTGACGTTTACAAAGATGAAGGATTTCGATCCGGAATCTCCGGACGACGCTCCCGGCTCCATTTGGGTAAACAGTGAGGTGTATCCTTTGAACAAAACCACCAACGTTGGATTAACAGCAACATTC
>JBCNPS010000010.1:0-29776 GCA_039593235.1 Chitinophaga sp.
GCACGCGTTAAGTATTACGCTGGTGCCATCCGGCAGTACTACGCTTGTTTTGGAACCGGATTTGATAACTACTTCATTACGGAAAGCCTGTTTATGCGGCATGGCCGGCCACAGGGTGTACGCCGTAATGAGTATGGCAACGCCGGCGGCAATACCGCTGATCATTCGCCAGGGAAATAGCCGTTTGGCAGGAGGAAGCTCCTGTTCCTGTTGCAGGAACAGGTTCATACGATCCATCCCTTCACTGGCCAGCTGCTCTTCTTCTGCGGGAGAAAACCCATTGGTACTGTTCACGGAACTGATATCACCGATAATGGTAAAAGCATACTGCAGTTCCGGAAACTGCATCAACAGCATTTCCAGCTCCTTTAATTCCTCTGTGGTGGCCTCTCCGGATATTTTCCTGGCCATCAATATATTTACCCGGTTACGCTCAATCATTTATTTTTTGTCCGTGTTATACCAGAAGGACGAAAAGAAAATAAAAAACCCCCAAAGCCGCGAAAAGAAATTTTTCACTTACAGCAAACAGTGCAGATACTACCATTTCCTGTCAAAAAAATACCAGCGCCAAAAATAAATTGCGGGATAATTTATTTTGTTAACTTTAGCGTAATCTGCGTTATATATTATTGCAACCAATATCAGCGGCTTAAAAAGGGATGGATCAGTGTACAATCAATGAATTATTCAGGAACATTACGGTGAACAATGACCAGGCGGCCTTCAAAGCTTTCTATCATCATTGCTTCATCAAACTGTTACGTTTTTCCTTTTCGCTTACCCGTTCCAAAGAGGTAGCGGAAGAAATTACGAACGATGTTTTTATGCATTGCTGGCAAAAAAGGCAATCACTGGCGGACATAAAAAACCCGCAGGTATACCTGTTTGTGGTGGCGAAGAATAAAGCAATTGATTATATGCGGAAACAGGCCAGTTCCCGGAAGGTAGTTTTTGCGGAAGAAGATAAACTGGAAATTGCTTTTGAAAGTGATCCGGAGCAGCTGATGATTTCCGCGGAAATGATCCGGAAAATGGAATATACCATTGAGCAGCTTCCTCCCAAATGCAAAATGGTATATATCCTTGTAAAGCAATACGACCTTCGTTATAAAGAGGTAGCCACCATTTTAAACCTCTCGGTTAAAACGGTGGAAAACCAGCTGGCTATTGCCATGAAGCGCCTTACGGCTGCTGTGAACTTCACATTAGAGAAAGCTTGATCAGGGTATTACTTTCATCTTTTTAAAATTTTCAAAGATTTCCAGGAACATGGTTTCCGTATCCACAAATTCCCAGAAGCCGGCGCGGCGGGCTTTACTGCCATCGGCAAAAAAATCATAGTCCCACGAAAAAACAAAGTCGCCGAACTTCCACGATGATACTTCCGCATAGCTGTATTGCAGCCCGTATTTTTCCATCATGCTATTCCACAGTGGTTCCTTATCGGCCATTACAATGTCCAGCTGCATAGGCAGGGGCGCAGCTGTTTCCATGTCGAAATACGCTGCTATACGGGGCCAGAGATCCGACCATCGGAAGAGGTCGCCGTTGTTGATATTAAAAGCTTCATTGGTACCGGTGGGGCTTTCTGCCGCCCACAGGGTTGCTTTGGCCAGCAGGCCGGCATCGGTCATTTCCATGAGTGTATTATAGGCGCCGGGTTTCCCGGGAAAGCGGAGCGGCAATCCCAGCTCTTTTGAAATGGCCGCATATACAGCAATCACCATCGCCAGATTCATGGGGTTGCCCAATGCAAAGCCGCCTACCACCGATGGCCGGATGGCTGACCAGGACCAGGGCTTACCCTGTTGAAACGCTTCCAGGAAACGTTGTTGTTCCATATTGAACTCCGGCGGCATAAAGCGGCCGGCATCCGTTTCACGCGCGGGTGTTTTGAACAGACCGAGGTGGGCGCCGTATACTTTGTAGCCCTGCATAAGGCTGATGTGTTGCAGGTTCGTAGCCACGGGTGTTACTACTTCTACCACGTTGCGGAGCATGGTCATATTGGGCGCCACCAGTTCCGCCCAGCTGCCGCGGTCCTGGTATGCGGCGTAAAATATATGCGTTACCGTAGTAAGGCCGCCCAACTGCTGCTCACTGTTTTCACGACTCAGGAGATCTACCGCAATGTGTTTAACCTTTGCGGTGTCCGCGCCACCTCTCCTGGATAGCCCGATGATCTCCCAGTTGTTTTGCGTAAGCAGGTAGTTAATGAGATTGCGTCCTATTACGCCCTGTGCGCCTGCTATGAGGGCTACTTTCTTATTATTATGCTGTTCCATCACTGTGTTGTATTTTTAACCCTACAAAGATCAGTTCCCGTTGTTGGCCGTTACTTGTACATCGGCGGGGTTCATTGGTATATTTTAAAGAATGAAGAGATATATACAACACGAATACCTGAAAGTGTCGCACTTTACTACCAGTGAGTGGGAGCACCCGGTGCATAACCACAATCATTTTGAGCTGATCTTTATCCACAAGGGCAGCGGCACGCATTGTATTTCGGGGATGAATATTCCGTACACCGGTCCCTGTTTATTTTTGCTGGCGCCCTGCGATGCGCATCATTTTGAGATCAAAACGCCTACTACATTTACCTTTATCAAATTCACCAATGTATACCTGCACGGCAGTGGTAATATGCGGTTGCAGCAAAGCTGGAACCAGGAGCTGGATCAGCTGCTGCTGCAGGCGCGGCAGAAAAGGATGATCACGGAAGGTATTCACCGCATGGAGCCGCTGATCCGGCTGGTAGCGGCAGAGTGGAAGGAAAGCAGCGACACCGTTTTCTTTTTGCTGCAGGCATTGTTTACCATGATCAGGCAGGTAGCGGATCATGAACTGCCGGAAACAGCTCCTAAAGACGGTGCAAGGGTAACGCATATCCTGAACTATATCCATGAACATATTCACCAGGCCGGCGATATACAGGTGGAGCAACTGGCGGAGCTTTTCGGGTTTTCCAAACATTACCTGGGCGCTTTTTTTAAAGAGCAAACCGGTAGCACGTTACGGGATTATGTGAACCGGTACAAATTGCAGCTGTTGGAAAACAGGTTGCACTACAGTGTTTTTTCATTGAAAGAGATCAGTCATGAATTGGGATTTAACGATCAGAGTCATCTGAATAAATTTTTCAGGAGATATCATCCTATGAGCCCTTCCGCTTACCGCGAACAGGTACAGGCTGGCACGTAATTTCAATATTTCATCCCTATTGAAAAAGGAAGTATATTCGGGTTTGCACATATATAACCTATAGAACTGTCAATTATGGAACATCTGCTTACCGTTGACTCGCTGATAAGCCTGTTAACGCTAACCACCCTGGAGATTGTGTTGGGGATCGATAACATTGTATTTATTTCTATCCTGGCAGGGAAACTGCCGGAAAACAAACAAAAGAAAGCCCGCCGTCTTGGGCTCGGGCTGGCTATGTTTGTACGCATTTTGTTACTGTTGTCTATCAGCTGGATCATGTCGCTTACAAAGCCGCTTTTTAACATGGGAGAATGGGTGGGCATACAAAATGCGGAATGGCTGGAGAAGCTGGCTATTTCCGGCCGCGACTTGATTTTATTGGTGGGAGGTTTGTTCCTTATCTATAAAAGTACGGCAGAGATCCATGAAAAGCTGGAGGGAGGAGAACATGCGGCGGCCAATGCCAAACCCATGCAATTCGGGCAGGTAATTGTGCAGATCCTCCTGCTGGATATTGTGTTTTCACTGGATTCCGTGATCACGGCCGTGGGGATGGCGGATCATGTGGAGATCATGATCATTGCTGTAGTACTGGCTGTTGGCGTAATGCTGCTGGCATCGGAATCTATCAGCCGTTTTGTGAATAACCATCCTACGGTGAAGATGCTGGCGTTATCGTTCCTGCTGCTGATAGGGGTTTCACTGATCGCCGAAAGTTTCGATCAGCACATTCCGAAAGGGTATATTTATTTCGCTATGGCCTTCTCCGTATTCATTGAGGTGCTGAACCTGAAGGTAAGATCCCGTACGGAGAAACCGGTGAAACTGCGTAATGAAGCAGAGCTACCCGAAAAGAAATAATAAGTTGATCATCTTCCAAAAAAATAATAACGGGAAAGGGTATACGTTTATGAACGTATACTGCTTTCCCGGACAATCAATTTCCCGGGAAGTATAATTTCTTCAGGGATAAAATTCTTCTTCTTAATATGATTCAATAACAGCTGGCAGCTTTTCTTTCCTATCTCAAAGGCCGGTTCTGCAATAGTTGATAAGGAGGGGGAGATGATAGCAGACATAGGATCGTTCGTAAAACCGATCACGCCCACTTCTTTCCCTACTGCAATATTTTTCTTCTTCAGCATAACAATGGCGCCTACCGCCTTACGGTCGTTTACTGCAAACACCGCGTCTGGTTTATCGTTCAGCTTCCATAATTTTTCCATATCACTTTCGCCGCATTCCTGTGTAAACCCGGAATGGATGATCCATTTTTTGCGGATGGGCATTCCGTGCTTGCTCAACGCATCAAGATAGCCGTTGAGACGGCTGTCGGTAAACGTGAGCCCCTCCGGGCCTGCAATGTGCGCTATCTTTTTATAGCCATTGGCAATGAGATGCGTAGTGGCTTCAAAAGCGCCGTTATAATCGTCCTGCATCACTTTGGAGGTACGGATATCAGCAGCTACCCGGTCGAAGAACACAACGGGAATGCCGTCGTCGATGATCTCCTGGAAGTGATCGCAGGAGCCGGCCTGGGAGGAAACCGAAACCAGCAGGCCATCCAGGCTACTGAAGGAAAGGTTGCGGATAATATTCAGTTCCCGGTCGGCATCATCATTTGTCACATATAAAATGATGTTATAATTATGGCTGTAGGCTATTTCCTGGATACCGGTAAACACGGTGGAGAAATAGTAATTGGTGATCCCCGGCAGTATCACCGCCAGGTTGTGTGTACTGTTCTTTACCAGGCCGGTGGCATTGAAGTTGGGTTTGTAGTTCAGCTTCATAGCCATGTCCAGCACCAGTTTGCGGGTGTCTGCACTTACGTCATACGTATCCCGTAACGCCCTTGAAACGGTGGATACAGAGATATTTAATGCATGAGCAATGTCTTTTATGGTAGCATAGTGTCGGCGCATTCTTCTTACAGGTCTGTGGTTGGAATACTTAAATATAATGAATCCACCGGTAACGTTCTCGGTGAATTTTCTTTATAAAGGGATCATCAGGCGTATTTTAGGTTTACAATTACCAACCGGGATCCATTAAAAATTCGTAGTGTATGAGAAGCTGTATGAACCAAAAGCCACACCTGTATTTCATTATCATGCTAATTGCCCTGCCATGGCGACTGTCCGCACAAGATCAATTGTCACTGAAGGGCGTAGTACGCGACGCTGCCTCCAAATCGCCGCTTCCCGGCGTAAGCGTAAGTGTAAAGGGCACCACCCGCGGTGTGAGCACTGATGCCGAAGGAAAATATGCCATTTCCGCGGCTGCCGGCGCAATGCTGGTATTTACCTATATAGGGTATGATAAAAAAGAAATTCCTGTATCCGCGCAAACAACTATTGACGTAGCGCTGCAGCAAAGCGCCACAGGCTTAAATGAAGTAGTGGTCACTGCACTGGGTATAGAGCGTAAAACCCGCTCCCTGGGCTATGCCACGCAACAACTGGACAACGCCACTATTAACACGGTGAAAGATCCCGGCGGCAATATCATGAATACCCTGAGCGGTAAAGTGGCCGGCGCAGTGGTAACCCCGGCGGCTTCCGGTCCCGGCGGCGCCGTGAGAGTGGTATTGCGGGGTAACCGTTCTATCAGTGGTAACAACAATGCGCTGATCGTGGTAGATGGCGTGCCGATAGACAATACCATGTCAACCGAAAAAAACGGGGGCGGTTCTGCCAATACCATCGGTACGCAGCCTAAAAGCATCAGCAGTGGCTACTCCGGCAGCGATGGCGCGGCCAGCGTAAACCCGCAGGACGTGGAATCGGTGAACGTGCTGAAAGGCCCTGCAGCCGCAGCTTTATACGGTAGCCGTGCGGCCAACGGCGCTATTATCATTACCACCAAAAGCGGTAAAAGCGGAAAGCTGGCCGTAAATTATAACGGCGGTGTATCGCTGGATCAGCCCAATATGCTGATGAAATTCCAGAACACCTATGGCAGCGGCAGCAAAGGCCAGGCGGGCAACCGCGCACCGGCCAGCTGGGGAGCGCCCGCGCAAACCTACTCCGATAACGTGAGCAGCTTTTTCAACACCGGAACAACAGTGAATAACTCTATCGATATTTCCGGCGGCAACGATAAACTGCGTGGTTACGCATCTTACACCAATAATGCCATCAGTGGTATTATCCCGAAGAACAGAATGGAAAGAAATACGCTGAACCTCCGCGTTGCCGCGGAAGTATTGCCCCGCTTAACAACAGATGTAAAACTGACATACATCAGCCAGGACATCAAAAACAAGCCACGCCTGGGCGACCAGGGCGTAGCCAATGAAGCCTACCTGATGCCGCGCGACCTCAGCAAAGATTCGCTGAAGCATTTTGAAGGTATGGATGCCACCGGGCAGCCTTATCCCATTTACTGGACCAACTCCACCACTTTTCAAAACCCTTACTGGGACGTGTACCGCAATATGGTGGATGAATCGAGGAACCGTATCATGCTGATGGGATCGGCCAAATACCGGCTTACCGACTGGCTCAGTTTACAGGGCCGGTACAGCCTTGACCGTTACGACGATAAGATCACGGCTTCCTATTACAATGGTACCGTGGCCTTCCCGGTGCAACCCGGCGGCCGTTACCTGGAGGCATATGTGAATCACTGGGAACGGAATATGGACCTGTTACTTACCGGTAGCAACAAGATATCCGGCGATTTTCATGTAAGCTATAACCTGGGCGGAAGTATCCTCACCAGCAAAGGATACAATTCGCAGGCGCTGGCAGACGGGTTAAGCATTCCTAATCATTTTAACCTCATGTTTGCCACTGCACCTGCTACTACCAATACCACCGTGCAGAAAGAGATACAATCCGTATACGGCAGCGCCCAGCTGGATTTCAGACAGTACCTGTACCTGGATGTAAGTGCGCGGAACGACTGGTCGTCCACCCTGCCCCGGCCCTACAGCTACTTCTATCCTTCTGTAGGCTTGTCTGCCGTAATATCCGATATGTGGAAGCTGCCTTCCTGGATTACGTTTGGTAAGGTGCGCGCTGCATATACGCAGGTGGGTAATGACGCCGATCCGTACATGCTGCTGCAGGCTTACTATTACAGCGTGGGCGCCGGCGGCGGCTTTGTATCGAGAGACAATACCAAATCCATTTATAACCTGAAGCCGGAGCAAACAAAGTCGTGGGAAGCCGGGTTAGAGTGGAAGTTCTTTGACGGCCGGCTGGCACTGGATGCCACTGTGTACAAGAACAATACCATCAACCAGCTCCTGAATGTTGGATTGCCGCAGGCCAGCGGTTTTGATGATCAGTACATCAATGCCGGCAATATCGAGAATAAAGGTCTTGAAATTATGCTGAGCGGTACACCCATTCAGCGGAAAGATTTCACCTGGAACACCGGTGTGAACTTTGCCACCAACAGCAACAAGGTATTATACCTGGCCGAAGGGGTAGACCAGATCAATCTTTCTCCTGCTACCAACTTTGCTACTTTACAGGCAAAGGTAGGAGGTAAGTATGGAGATATGTATGGTTATGCGTGGCAGAAGGATCCGAAAACAGGAGAGTATCTTATTGGTACAGACGGTTTACCGGTAGTAGCACAGAATCAGTATCTCGGCAATTTTAACCCCCGTTTTACCCTGGGTTGGAACAACCAGCTGCAATATAAAAAGTTCAGCATGTCGTTCCTCATTGATGGTCGTGTAGGCGGTATCGTTATATCTGGTACAGATGCACTGCTGGCTTCTTATGGTGTAGCGGATTATACTACGCAATACAGGAGCGGAGGACTGGTATTGCCCGGTGTACTGGCAGATGGCAGCGCCAATACCAAAGCAATTGATGCAGAGGATTTCTGGACAAAAGTATCGCAGGGCGGCCGCGACGCATGGGGGCAATTCTTTGCTTTCAGCGCCACCAATTTCCGTTTAAGGGAATTATCATTTGGATATGATTTTGATTTCGACCAGAAGCTGGTGAAACGTGCGCGCTTGTCTTTAACAGCACGTAACCTGTTTTTCCTGTACCGGGGCAAGTCGGTACTGGATATACCGGGCATGGGTAAACGTAAGTTACCGATTGATCCGGAATCAGCACTGGGTACCAGTAATTACCAGGGTATTGAGGCAGGTTTACCACCCGCAGTGCGCAGTTTTGGCCTGAACCTGAACGTATCCTTTTAGTCGACAAAAAAAACACAGCCATGAACAAGCAATTAAAATATATACTTCCGCTGGCGCTGACGGTGATGCTGGGCAGCTGTACAAAGAACTTCGATTCCATGAACGTTGATCCCAGCGGGTTAACCGGGGTAGGTAAAAGTGAGTTGCCTTTTATGTTTGCAAAGGCGGAATCATCAGCCGGCATTAACCAGGGATATTATCAAACCGTACAGAACCTGTATGCAGATCTATACGCGCAATACTTTGCGCTGAACACCAACAGTTTTCAAACCGACCGTTATGTGATCAATGATGGCTGGCTGCCGCGCCCGGGTATCATTGCCTATGTGCAAACGGTGCCGCAGCTGCGCACTATTTTTGAGAACACAGAAGAAACTTCCGGCGAGTACGCACTGGCGGAAATCATGTGGGTATATGCGTTTCATCACCTGACGGATTATTTCGGCCCGGTAGCTTATTTTGATGCCGGGAAAGCCCAGGATGTGATACCTTATGATGCACAGGATAAAATTTATGACGACTTTTTCAAAAGACTGGATCACGCCGTAAAGAATCTTAAAGCTACCAGCGCTACCAATATTTTTGGCGCTAATGACCTGATATATGCCGGGGATGTACAACAATGGATCCGCTTTGCCAATACGCTGCGTTTGCGGCTGGCGCTACGGATTTCAAAAGTGCAGCCCGAACGTGCCAAGCAGGAGGCGGAAGCCGCAGTAGTGGCCGGTGTAATGACAGAAGCAGCCCACACCGCTATGATGCAGAAATCATTGAACGGCGGCGATGGCAACGGGTTGGCAAGAGTGGCTTCCTATAATGAGTTCAGCATGAGCGCCACCATGGCTTCTTATATGAAAGGCTACAACGACCCTAGGACGGGTGTTTTTTACCAGCCTGCCGTAAATGGCGGTACCTTCAGGGGCGTGCGCAACGGATCGCCGGCAGTATCATTGAACAACCCGTTGAACCAGGCGCCGCAAACTTCCAATGCAGGTACGTACTGGGCCACGTATAACCCGCTGAACCTTTCCTGGCTGCCGGCGCTGGAAGCACCCAAGCATGTGATGATGGCTGCTGAGGCATATTTCCTGCGGGCGGAAGGCGCTTTAAATGGCTGGAACATGAGCGGAACTGCGCAGAACCTGTACGAAAAGGGAATTGCGGTAAGTATGGAGAACTGGGGCGTGAAAGATGCAGCTGTTATCAGCGCCTATACAAATTCCACTGCCGTACCGGTAGCCCCGGGCGATGTGGAAAATTCCGCCGCCGTAGCCAATATACCGGTTAAATTTGGTACAGCGCTGAATATACAGCGCCAGCAGGTAGGCACACAGAAATGGCTGGCCATTTACCCCGACGGACTGGAAGCATGGGCCGAATATCGCCGCAGCGGTTACCCCGTGATGTACCCGGTGGTAAAATCGGATAACCCTGATTTGCCGGCCGGCACTTTTATCAAACGGTTGCCTTATCCTTCTTCTGAAGCAATCAATAACGGGGCAGAACTGAAGAAAGGTATCCAGTTACTGGGCGGCCCTGATAATGCCGCTACCCGCCTGTGGTGGGATGTAGATTGATGTATCATTAAACGCAATTATACTTGAAGACATTAGTTTCATTTTTCATGGTGTTGTTCTCACTGTTCTATGCTCCGCAGGGGCCGTTGCCGAAAGTTTTTTCCGGGGAAAGAACCGATATCATCCAGCAACAGCTGAAACAACAGGCCGCTACAGCGTTTCAGGCGCAGGTGCTGCCTGCGTCGGAGCAGGAATGGACACAACGGCGCCGGCAACTGAAGGCCGCCATTCTGCAGTCGACCGGCGCTGTTGAACACCACGCATTACCCCTGCAAATAAAAGAAACAGGGCGTACACAACTAACGGGATATCATATACGAAATATCCTGTTCCAGACAAGGCCGGGAGTATTTGCTACGGCCAACCTGTATGTACCGGATGGCAAAGGCCCGTTTCCGGCAGTGATTAACATGCATGGCCACTGGAAAGATGCCCGCATGGGAGAAATGGTGCAGGCCACTGCTCACAGCCTGGCATTGAACGGCTACGTGTGCCTGAACATTGATGCCTGGGGCGCAGGAGAAAGAACTACCGACGATGGCGTAATGGAATATCATGGCGCCAACCTGGGCGCTTCACTGATGAATACCGGTAACACGCTGCTGGGCATGCAGCTCACCGATAATATGCGGGGAGTAGACCTGCTATGCAGTTTGCCGGAAGTGGACAAAGAACGTATAGGCGCTACCGGGGCCAGCGGAGGAGGGAATCAAACCATGTGGCTGTCTGCCATGGACGAGCGTATTAAAGCCGCAGTGCCGGTGGTAAGCGTAGGCACCTTTGAATCCTACATTATGAACAGCAACTGTGTATGCGAACTGCTACCTAACGGGCTTACCTATACGGAAGAATCGGGGGTACTGGCCATGATAGCGCCCCGCGCGCTGAAAATATGCAATGCGCTGAATGATGCCAGCAAATCATTTTATCCTTCGGAGATGCTGCGCAGTTATAAGAATGCAGCGCCCGTTTATGAAGCCTTACACGCCGGTGATAAGCTCAGTTACCAGCTGTTTAACACCGTGCATGGTTACTGGCCGGAAATAAGGGAAACCATGATAGGCTGGATGGATTTGCAATTGAAGCATGTGGGTACCGGTGCGCCAAAAAAAGAACCTGCTTTCAGTTTACTGCCTCCTGCACAGCTGCTTACTTTTCCCAATGGCGGGCGCGATAGCAGTGTGGCCACCACGGCAACCTGGTGCAGCCGGCAGGGACAACTACTACATGAAACTTTGTTAAACGAGAAAATTGATGGCGACGCCAAACGCAAATCGCTTCGCCAACTGTTACGCATAAACGAAAACAGGATGATGAAACAGGTGCATACTTATCCCTCAGAGGATGGATGGGAGCGTATTGCACTGGAAACAACAGATGGCTCACTGATCCCTTTGTTGCTGCGGGCGCCCCGTGACAAAAACAAAGAGTATGTGGTAGTAACACATCCCGGGGGAAAAGATAGTGTACCTGCGGCATTGATCACTGAGCTAACAACTGCAGGTAAAGGCGTTGTGCTGGCGGATCTCTGGGGTTGTGGAGAGCAGGGTTCTGCAGCCGCTGTTGCCACAGACGGTAGCTTGCCGCCATACCACACACTGGCGCGCTCGGCTTTATGGATGGGTTCCACGGTGCAGGGCAGGTGGGTAAGCGATCTGCAGATTATTACAGACTATTTGAAAATGGCAAATAGTGAAGGCCGTATAGTGCTTAACGGTACCAGGGAGGCTGGCGTGGCCTCCCTGTTTTTTACCGCGCTGGGAGGAAAAGTGAACGGGGTAGTACTGGATGGCAGCCCGCTGAGCTATCGCTTCGACGGGCGCGCTGGTATTGACTATTTCACAATGGCCATACATGTGCCTGGTTTGCTGGTATGGGGAGATATTTCACTGGCAGCGGCGCTGAGTGGAAAGGATATCGTATTCAAAAATCCGGTTACCATGTCGGGGCGAACTGTGAGCGGCACAGCTTTAAAGGCGCAGCAGGAAGATTTTTCCCTGTTGAGGAAGCGCTGTAAGCAGCCGGGGCAAATCATTTTTCAGTAACGAAGAAAATACACCTTTATGAATAATAAACGCAGAGATTTTTTAAAGCTGCTCGGACTGGCAGGCGTTGGCGTCGGGGGCAGTACATTGATTCCCGGTTATGCCGCCGCCCAGGAAAAACAGGGCAAGGCGCTGGACCAGATCCGTAAACAGGCAGGCCGCAAGTACAAGCAGCAATTTAATATGAGCGGTTATGCCGCGCCTAAAATTGACACGGTACGGATAGGCTATATTGGTCTTGGTAACCGTGGTTCCGCTGCTGTAGAACGCATTACCTATATACAGGGTATAGAGGTAAAAGCACTCTGCGATATCAGGCCTGAAATGATTGCCGCCACCAAAGAGCGGATCAAAAATTCCGGGTATCAGCCGCATGAATATACAGGTTCGGCAGATGCATGGAAGCAGCTGTGCGAGCGGGACGATATTGACCTGGTATACATTGCCACACCATGGGATCTGCACACACCCATTGCAGTATACGCCATGCTGCATGGCAAGCATGTAGCTACGGAAATTCCGGCTGCTATTACCATTGAGCAATGCTGGCAGCTGGTAGAAACTTCGGAGAAAACAAAGAAACATTGTGTGCTGCTGGAAAACTGCTGCTACGATTTCTTTGAACTGCTTACGCTGAATATGGCCCGGCAGGGCTTTTTCGGAGAGCTGGTACATTGTGAAGGCGCCTACATCCACGATATTTTTGACAGCCTTTTTGATAAAAGCAAGCGTTACGACATGTGGCGGTTCAAACAAAATGCACACCGCAACGGAAATCTGTATCCCACGCATGGCCTGGGGCCTGTATGCCAGGTGCTGGACGTGAACCGGGGCGACAGCATGGAGTACCTGGTATCTATGCAGAGTAATGATTTTATGCTGCATAACAAGGATGTGGAACTGGCCGCTACCGACGATTTTTATAAGCCTTATGTGAATGCGCATTTCCGTGGTAATATGAACACTACCACTATCCGCACAAGAAAGGGCCGCACCATTATGTTGCAGCACGATGTAAGCTCCCCGCGGGTGTATTCCCGCCTGCACCTCGTGAGCGGCACAAAAGCCACCGCCCAGAAATACCCGCTGGAACCGAAGATTGCTGTGAGCCATGAAGGATGGTTAAGCCCCGAAGAATTTAAAAAGCTGGAAGAAAAATATACGCCTGCCCTTATTAAAAAGTTAGGCGAGCTGGCCAAACAGGTAGGTGGCCACGGTGGCATGGACTTTTTAATGGACTGGCGCCTGATCGATTGTTTACGCAATGGTTTGCCGGTAGACATTGACGTGTATGATGCCGCCGCATGGAGCGCCATCGGGCCGCTGAGTGAATGGTCCGTTGCCAACCGTTCCGCTTCCATCGATATCCCGGACTTTACCAATGGCGCCTGGCAACATAACAAGCCGGTAGATATTTCCCTGCAGCAGGGTGGTAGTACCGGAGTAAAAAGAAAAAAGAAATCATCTCCTGAAAAATAAAATCGCAATGAAAGTAATCCGATCCAAAGACCCGCAAACATTAGGCACTGCAGCCGGTAATGCTGCAGTGGCGTTGATTAAGACTGCCATCACAGAAAAAGGCAGCGCCAATATTATCCTGGCCACCGGAACCAGCCAGTTTGAAACGATCCGGCAATTGATTGACAGTGATATTGACTGGAGCAAAGTAAGTATGTTTCACCTGGATGAATATATCGGCTTACCGGTAACCCATCCGGCCAGTTTCCGGAAGTACCTGAAAGAACGTTTCCTCGATAAAGTAGCGCCACTGAAATCAGTATGCCTTATCAGCGGGGAAGGTGATCCCGAAGCCGAATGTAGCCGGATCAGCGCTCTTATACAGGCCCATCCCATTGATGTAGCTTTAGTAGGGATAGGGGAGAACGGACATCTGGCTTTTAATGATCCCCCGGCGGATTTTAACACAACGAAACCGTATCTTGTAGTAAATCTCGACACCGCCTGCCGGCAACAACAAATGAATGAAGGTTGGTTCAGTGCCGTTTCAGAAGTGCCTTTACAGGCCATCAGTATGTCGGTACACCAGATCATGCTGTCGAAACATATCATTTGCTCCGTGCCCGGCGAGCGCAAAGCGCAGGCGGTAAAGAACAGCCTGGAGCAGCCCGTAAGCAATTTGTTTCCCGCCAGTATTTTACAAACACATGCCGACTGTGTGTTTTACCTGGACGAGGCATCTGCCGCAAAGCTGCAACCGGCACAGAAAACTGTTTAATACATGCAGGAAACTATTAAGATTATCAACGGCCGCCTCATCACACCATTCCGGGTAATTGCATCCGGCAGCGTGCTGGTAAAGGACGGGCGGATCATAGCCGCGGGAGAAGGAACCATCCCGGATCACGCGGACAGGATCATAGATGCCGGGGGGAATTATATTGCCCCCGGTTTTATTGATCTGCATATACATGGAGGCGGTGGCCATGATTTTATGGATGGTACCGTAAACGCTTTTCACCGTATAACGGAAACGCACGCACGATATGGTACTACGGCAATGGTGCCTACCACTTTAACCGCGGAAAAATCCGGTTTGTTGCATACGCTGGATATATACAAACAGGCCGTGGCACAGCCACACAACGGAGCGTCCTTCCTGGGTATTCATCTTGAAGGGCCTTATTTTGCCATGAGCCAGCGCGGGGCCCAGGATCCGCGTTATATCCGGAACCCCGATCCTGCGGAGTACAAGGAAGTGCTGGATTACAGCGAACATATTGTGCGCTGGAGCGTAGCGCCCGAATTACCCGGTGCGCTGGAAATGGGTAATTACCTGCGGAGCAAAGGCGTTTTGCCGGCTATTGCCCATACGGATGCTATTTATGAAGAGGTGGTGAAGGCAGTGGAATGTGGCTATACATTGGCCACACATTTTTATTCGGCCATGTCGGGCGTAACACGCCGTAACCTGTACAGGTATGCCGGCGTTATTGAAAGCGTATACCTGATAGATGAAATAGATGCAGAAGTGATTGCGGACGGCGCGCATTTGCCCGCATCGTTGCTGAAGCTGATCTACAAGATCAAAGGGCCGGACCGCGTAGCGCTCATTACGGACGCCATGCGGGCGGCAGGTATGCCTCCCGGCAAAAGCGTACTGGGACCGCTGAACGGTGGGCTGGATGTAATAGTTGAAGATGGGGTAGCCAAACTGCCCGATGGCAGCGCGTTTGCAGGCAGCGTAGCTACTACGGACCGCCTCGTGCGGAGTATGGTGAACCTGGCATGCATACCGGTAGCGGAAGCCGTGCGGATGATGAGCTATACCCCTGCCCGCATTATGGGGGTGGATAACCGGAAAGGTACACTGGCAGCGGGAAAGGATGCGGATATTGTTATTTTTGATGATAACATACAGGTACAACTGACCATGGTATTAGGAAAAGTTGTGCATGATACCGGAGAATGAAATAGCTTTGCCCTCAAAATTGTTGAGGCATGAATTTTTATACACGGAAATGGGTAAAGCCGGAAGATCTGAATGCACATGGTACTTTATTCGGCGGTAGCCTGCTGCGCTGGATCGATGAAGAAGCAGCTATTTATTCCATCATTCAACTGGGAACCAACCGCTGCGTAACCAAGTACATGTCTGAAATCAATTTTATCAATTCTGCCCGCCAGGGCGATATCGTAGAACTGGGTATTAAAGCCACCCACTTTGGCAGAACTTCTCTCACACTTACCTGCCAGGTAAGGAATAAGATCACCCAAAAAACTATTCTTACGGTAGATAAAATGGTGTTTGTAAGTGTGGATGAAACAGGCAAACCTGTTCCCCATGGCAGAACCGCTATCACATATACAGATGAGCGCCTGAGAGAAGAATAGGATTATATCTTCAGTCCGCCGAACATGCTGAATAAAATAATACCCAGCACCAGCATGGTGATACACACATACAGCCTGTCTTTTTCCAGGGCAAAAGCCAGTAGTGAAAAAAAGATACGCAGAATAGGAGTGGCCAGCAATACCAGTACGCCCAGCTGAATAAATTCTGTAGGGCTACCGGTAGCTACCCCATGGAGGATACCCCGGAAAGAAGTGTATTCCGCGCCTTCTCCTTTAAACTGTGAATAATCAGGCACACTGGCTGCGCCCTGTTGCGCCAGGTAAAAGATGCCTCCCAGCAGCGCAATACAGCTGGCAGTAACCACGCCGGTTCTGAGCTGTTTGCCAATGAATAATTCAATATCGCGATCGCCGAGTATTTTCCTGAATACGTTCATGATGCAGTAATTAAAACTGGTGATTAAATCCGTTATAGATCATTTCAAGCGCCACAAAAGTGATGGCTACAGAAAAGATGATCCTGAGTGTACGCGCGTTTATAAACGTAAGTAAACGGGCGCCTGTGAATGCACCACCCAACACGCCCAATACTACCGGGAAAGCCATCCCCGGATCAATGTATCCCCTCTGGAGATACACTACTGCACTGGCAGCAGCGGTAACGCCGATCATAAAATTGCTGGTAGTGGTACTTACCTTGAAAGGGATGCGCATGGTGCTGTCCATAGCCAGCACTTTTAGTGAGCCCGACCCGATGCCCAGCAGCCCGGATAGCACACCTGCAATCAACATAATACCAAATCCGCCGGCTACATTTTTCAGTTGATAGCTCACTTCCCCGTTGGGTGTTGGGTAGCTGCTGTTCAGTTTCAGCAAGTGAGATAATTTACTGCCTGTTTGCTCCGCATGTTCATGCTTTTTCCGGATGGTCATGGCAGCGGAAAATATCAGCACTACCCCAAGCAGGATGGCGATGGTATTGACCGGCGTGAATATGGCCAGCAGCGCGCCTCCCACCGCGCCAGCCGTGGTGGCTATTTCCAGGAACATGCCCAGCCTGATGTTGGTGATGCCTTCTTTTATATAGGCGGAGGCTGCGCCGGAAGAGTTGGCGATGGACGCCAGCAGGGCTACGCCAATGGCATAGCGGATATCCACATGGAATACAAGTGTTAGCAATGGTATCAGTATCACGCCGCCTCCCAGGCCGGTGAGCGAGCCTAACAGCCCCGCTACATACGCGCCTGCCAGCAGTATTAAGCTAAAGATCAGGATGTTCATCTGTTGGTTTTTTAATAGTTGTTATCGAGGATATCTTCCATTACCTGCCGGGATAATTTTGGATTACCACTTTTGATGGCTTTGTATAGTTGTTCGTGTAGATGGTGACTGATAGCAAAGTGACTGATGCTTTGTGTGTCGCGTTTGGTGAAGAAGTCGCGGATCACCGTTGTAAAGCTGCGGAAAAGATCCGCCAGCACATTGTTCCCCGAGGCTTTTGCCACAGCGGTGTGGAAGGCGATATCCGCTTCCAGGCATTGCTGGTACTGTTGTTCCAGGATGGCCTTTTTTCGTTGCTCCAGCAATGCTTTCAGCTGGTGCAGGTCTTCTTTCGTGTGGTTTTCCGCTGCCAGTTTCACAATTTCATAGTCCAGCATGCGCCTTACCTGGTTAATTTCCTCGAAGTCGGCCCTTCTCAGGCGCTGGTCCAGCGATTCCGCCTGCACGGTTTCATTTACGAAAGTACCTGCTCCCTGTTGCACGCGGAGTATGCCCGTCATAGCCAGCGTTTTAATGGCTTCCCGGATGGTAGAGCGGCCTACGGCGTATTGTACCATCAATTCAGGCTCTGCGGGTATTTTCTGGCCGGGTTTATATTTCCCCTGGGAGATATCTTTCTGGATGGCGTTGATGACGCGGTCCGATAATTTGGATGTTGGCTCCATGATTGTCCGTTTACCACACAAAGGTATGATGTTTATTTAAACATCAGATGTTTTATTTTCGGAGCCTTGATAATTTTATCTTTTTGGATAGATAAAGGGTTCATGGCTGTTTTTTTATCGTTTGGAAGATAATGCTTAGAAATACAGTTTATTAACCGTATTTTATTTCCCTTCAAAATAAAAACAAATGCATCGCAGGAATTTTCTACAGGCCGGATTACTCACCGCCACGTTTTCAATTCCGGGGAAATATTTCCCGGGGGAGGTTTATCAGGCTAACGACTGTATTATTTTCAACGCAGGCATTGGCGGTAATAATACCGTTGATCTGCTGAAGCGTATCGATAAAGATTGCCTGACGCATCAGCCGGATCTGACCATCCTTAAGATCGGCACCAATGATATGAACTCAATGAAACATATTGCATTGCCACAGTATGAAGCCAATCTGCGGAATATAGTGGGGCAACTGATAGCTGCGAAAAGCCGGGTATTACTGATGACTATTCTGCCGGTGTATGAGCCCTATTTATACACCCGGCATCCGCGTGCATTTTATGAACCGGAAGGGCATGCCAAACGGAAGGAGCAAGTGAATGAGGTGATCCGGAAAGTGGCAGCGGATAATAACCAGGACTTACTGGATATGGGTTATATTTTCCAGCAGGTGGGAGATGTAGGTGAAGAAATGGAAAGCCTGATCCAGAATGTAGCCAACAGCAACAAGCAGGACGGCGTACATCCCACACCGGCGGGATACCGTACCATGGCGGTAGCGTTATATGAATATATTACACAAAAGCAGCTGCCTCACAGCAGGGTGGTTTGCTTCGGCGACAGCATCACTTTTGGTGATGGTGGTACAGAAGGGAAAAGTTATCCTGCATATCTTAAAAAATTATTGACAGCATGAGAAAAATAGTACTGTTAGCAACAATCATGGTGGGTGTTTGTTTGTTTTCCCGTGCCGGAGCGCCGGTTTACAAGGCAGATGTAATTATTTATGGCGGCACTTCCGCAGCGGTAACAGCTGCGGTACAGGCGCATAAAATGGGCAAAACGGTGATCGTGGTATCGCCTGATAAACACATGGGTGGCCTTTCTTCCGGCGGACTCGGATTCACTGATACGGGCAACAAATCAGTGATAGGCGGGCTTGCCCGTGATTTTTACCATCGTATATGGCTGCATTACCAGCAGCCTGCCGCCTGGAACTGGCAACGGCAGGCGGAGTATGGCAATAAAGGACAGGGCACACCGGCAATGGACGGGGCAGAACGTACCATGTGGATCTTTGAACCCCATGCAGCGGAACAGGTATTTGAAGATTTTATCCGGGAGAATAAGATCAAGGTTTACCGGGAGGAGTGGCTGGACCGTAACCAGGGCGTAAAAAAGAAAGATGGGAAGATACAGTCCATTACTACACTCAGCGGCCATACTTATAGTGGCAAAGTATTTATTGACGCTACGTATGAGGGCGACCTGATGGCGGCTGCCGGCGTGGGTTATACTACAGGCCGCGAAGCGGTAGCCACCTACGGCGAAAGCTGGAATGGCGTACAAACCGGCGTTTTGCATCACGGGCATCACTTCAAACAAAACATCAGCCCTTACCGTATTCCCGGCGACCCGAACAGTGGTTTGCTGCCGCGTGTTTCCGGTGAAGATCCCGGTGAGAAAGGTGCGGCCGATAAAAAGATACAAGCCTATTGTTTTCGTACGTGCCTTACCGATAATCCCGCCAACCGCATTGCTTTACCCAAACCTGAAGGATATGATTCCACGCAGTATGAACTGCTTGTTCGCGTGCTGGACAGCGGCTGGAATGAAGTGTTCAACAAATTTGATCCTATCCCCAATCATAAAACGGATGTGAACAATCATGGTCCTTTCAGTTTTGATAACATTGGCATGAACTACGATTATCCCGAAGCGTCTTATGAACGCCGGAAGGAAATTATTCATGAGCATGAAGTATACCAGCAGGGGTTATTATATTTCCTGGCGCACGATGCCCGTGTGCCTGCCGCTATCCGGCAGCGCATGCAAACCTGGGGTTTATCGGCCGATGAGTTCCGGGATAATCACAACTGGCCGCACCAGTTGTATGTACGCGAAGCAAGACGCATGAAAGGAGTGCATGTTATGACCCAGCAATGCGTGCTTGGAGAAACGCCGGTGCCGCAATCAATTGGTATGGGGTCTTACACACTGGATGCGCATAATGCGCAACGATATGTGAAAAAAGACGGCTATGTGCAGAATGAAGGCGACATAGGCGTGGACATAAAAGAACCCTACCAGGTATCTTATGGATCTATACTTCCGCAACAGCAGGAGTGCAGTAATTTGCTGGTACCGGTATGCCTGTCAGCTTCACATATTGCCTATGGATCTATCCGGATGGAACCGGTGTTTATGATCCTGGGGCAAAGTGCGGCTACTGCAGCGGTATTAGCCATCAATGGCAATAAAGCGGTGCAGGAAGTGGATTATGAGCAGCTGAAGGCGCAGCTGGAAAAAGACCATCAGCGTTTATCGGCGGCGCCGGCGAAGTAGTTGTTGCCGGGTAGCAAACAGAAGCAAAGTGGGCATCCATGGCATAAAGATTGTGGCGGCTGCAGTATGAAAAAAGCTATGATACCTACTATTTGCCGGGCTATTGGCCTGGGTATGGTTACCGGGATGCGCAGCGCTATGGGCCCTGCCTTTGCCAGTTATTTTGTTAGCCAGCAACCTTCGGAGAAGCTACGCAAATCGCCGTTGGGTTTTATGCAGAAAACGGGAACTTCCCGTTACCTGCAAACTATGGCAGCCGGTGAATTGGTGGTAGACAAAGCGCCCGGCATCGGAAATCGTATAGCCGCCACCGGTATCACCGGGCGGGCCCTTTCCGGGGCGTTGGCGGGCGCTACTTTATACCAGGCCAAAGGAGGTAAAGCCTGGAAAGGTGCAGTGATCGGCGGAGTAGCAGCGGTGGCTGCAGCGTATGCATTTTTTTATTTGCGCAAGGCCACCGGCAGGAAATTAAAAATAAAAGATGCAGCCGTGGGCGGCCTGGAAGATGCTGTAGCAGTAGGTATTGCGGCACTGTCTATCGGAAGGAGAAGATAATTGTTTTCTTCAGGAAAAAAACTACATTTGCATCCCGGTTAAACAATGCCTAATAGTATAATGGTAGTACGACAGATTTTGGTTCTGTTTGTCTAGGTTCGAATCCTGGTTGGGCAACTGGATCAGAGAGAATGGAAGAAATTCATTCTCTCTTTTGTTTTACGGCATCATAAAGATAATTACTACCCATGCAAGAAAATTGCCAGGCCCTGCTGAGTGAACTAAATGCCAGCATCCGGAATGCCATCCAGGCCGGTACACATACCACCCACTATCCCCAAACAGTGCAGTTTGTTTTACTGGCAGATCTTTTTAACTACCAGGTGGCACAGGGAGGTTTTGCACAGCTAATCTACAATCTTCAGGGGGCTTACCTGGCGGAAATAGAAGCCATGCTCCTTACAGCAGGTGCCACCACTGCGCATTCTTATTATGTACAGTCCATTAAAAAATGTTTGGAGGATGATACCTCTTATCAACAATTCCTTGATAGCTCATATACAGATGAGCATACACTGAAAAATGAGCTTCACGCTATCTCTATTGCGTATTTTAAAACGGGGAAATCTTTCATAGCGGAAATTTGCCCTTTTATCAGCAGCAGCGCAGCCGCCGTTAACGGGTGGCTGGCCAAGGGTATTTATTGATCCTTTATAGCCGCTACAATTTGCAGCGGCTTTTGTATGGGTTCAAGGGGAAAACCAACGAGGAATCAAGGCCGTTAATATGCGTTATTTCCTCACAAGGATGCAGCGATTTTTAATTTTCCATAAGGGGTTCATAAATTGATTTTCCTTTGCAGGTTTTATTGTTATTTTTATGGTAGTAATTGTTTGTGAAGAAATCACCCGGTTGAATTACCGGTGCCCGTGTTAACCTTACAGTTGCCATCTTTTTAAATATCCTTATACTTTAAATTGAAATTCATGAAAACTACTTTTATTGCAGTTGCCATTGTTTTATCCTTTATGAGCACTTATGCCCAAACACCCACAAATATTTTCCGGGATACCGGTTATGTTGGAATAGGAACAATGGCTCCGGCGGCACCGCTACATATTGCGAAAGGGCAACAGAATCTGCAGTTTGGAACCGGCGTTTGCAACAGCGGGTATACGTTAAGTGTAGGCGTGAATGATGATGGGGTTAACTTTTCCACCAATACTCCCATCAGGGGATTTAACTTTAAGAATTATAACGGATCGTTGCTAACAGTCAGTGCAGGCGGCAATGTAGGGGTGGGTACAGTACCCAGTAATATGCGCCTGGAAGTAAATGGTATTATCAGGTCAACCGCCCCTGTTGTTTTTTTCGGACCGGGCACTGCAACGGATGTGAGTACTACATTGAAGAGAGGGCTGTATGTGGATAATGGGGTTAGCTCTGCCTGGGAGCTTTTAACGCTGCAAAATGCCAATGGCGTGCAGTTGAAAGTAACGGGTGATGGCAATGTAGGCATTGGAACCCTCAACCCAAAGAACTATAAACTGGCCGTGGAAGGAACCATTGGTGCAAGAAGGGTAAAAGTAACGCAGGAAAGCTGGGCTGATTTTGTATTTCACCCGGATTATCCATTGCCGGCGTTACCGGATATAGCTGGTTATATTGAGAAAAATGCACATCTGCCGGGTATTCCAACGGAAAAAGAAGTAAAAGAGAACGGAGTGGATCTGGGGGAGATGAACAAGTTATTGTTGCAGAAAGTAGAAGAACAGATGTTGTATATTATTCAGCTTAATAAGCAGGTGCAGGAGTTGTCGCAGCAGGTAAAAAGGCTGGAAAAATGATAGGCGTATAACTTTTTTTCACATCTTCTTTATTAAAAAAAGAAAAAGAGAATCACTAAATTGCTGCCAGTCTAACTCAGGAGATATTGCGCGGCGCCAAGTTTCATATAGCAAAAGAATTACTGATCAGCATATCGGAAGGAGACGAAGCGGCTTTTCGTGAACTTTTTTATGGAACTCTTCCCTGGCTTACTTCTTTTATACAAAAGATGGTTAAATCGCCGGAAGGGACCCAGGAGATTGTACAGGAAACCTTTATCCGCATCTGGCTGAGCCGGGATAAGCTACCCGGGCTTCTTGAACCGCAGGCATGGATCAGACGGGTAGCCAGCAACGAATGTTTTACCTGGTTCCATAAGCAGGCGGCGCTCCGCAAGGTAACCGGTATCAATGAAGAGGAAGGTACTGCTGCTGCTAACCATGGGGAAGACCGGCTACAGGTGCAGGAAACACTGCAACTAATCAGGGAGGCGGTAGCACAGCTACCACCCCGGCGTAAAAAGATCTACCAGCTGAGCAGGGAAGAAGGATTGAAAACACAGGAAATTGCCGACCGGCTCCAGTGCTCTCCCAGCTATGTGAAAAATACACTTAGTGCTGCCTTAAGCTATATCCGCGGGCATCTTACCGCCGCCGGAAAGATAATTCCCCTCCTATTTTTACTCTCCTTAACACGTTGAAAGTAAACTACTTAATTTTTATTTCTCTTTATTTTAAAAAAAAGTGAAAGGACGATGGGTACTACCGGCCTTTTTTTCATTCTTTATAATATTACGCTGCCTGCCGGCGTGCACCTGTAATTATTTTACTACGTTTTGAAAACCACTATGGAACAGAGAATTACTTTTTTATTGAAAAAAAGTGGGGAGGAGGGATTGACCAAAGATGAAGAGACAGAGCTGACTGCTTTTTTTCAGGATGAAGCTAACCGGGAGCTGTTTAACAGCGCGGCGGCTGCATGGCCGGAAGAGATTCCCGGCGATGGAGAGGTGGATCCTGTAAACTGGGAGCCTGTACTACAGGATATATTACTGGCAGATAAGCCCGGCAATACTCCTGTGAAGGTATTGTACCGGAAATGGTGGCAATATGCAGCAGCAGTGGTGTTCATAGTGGTGGCTTCGGGTGCCTGGTTCCTGTTGCAGCCCAAAAAACGGGTAACGCAACATGTTCCGGAAGTAGCCGCAGATATAGCTCCTGGTACTAACAAGGCCATGTTGCAGTTATCGAACGGAAAAACCATTGTGCTCTCCGATGCGCAGAATGGTGTGGTAGGGCAGCAGGGAAATGCACAGGTGGTAAAAACGGATAATGGCGTATTGGCGTACCGGCGGGGAACTGCAGTTGCCGGCAATGAGGTGGAATACAATACAATGATCACACCACGGGGCGGGCAATTCAGAATTGTGTTGCAGGACGGCTCAACGGTGTGGCTTAATGCCGCGAGTTCTTTAAAATACCCGGTAGAATTTAATAGCGCAGAACGGGTGGTAGAGCTCACCGGCGAGGCATACTTCGAGGTGGCTGCCAGGCCCGGACAGCCTTTCCGGGTGAAATCAAAAGGGCAGGAAGTATTGGTGTTAGGAACCCATTTTAACATCAATGCTTACCCGGATGAAACAATGACTGCCACTACACTGATCACGGGTAAGGTAAAAGTATCTGGTGCAGGATATGCCGGTGTGCTACAACCGGGAGAACAGGTGCAACAACAGGGAAACAGCCATTGGCAGCTGTTGAAGGATATAGACATTGAAACTGTGATGGCCTGGAAGAACGGGTATTTTTCCTTTAACAAAGCCAATATTGTTACAGTAATGCGGCAACTGGCCAGGTGGTATGATGTGAATGTAATATTTGAAACCAAAAATACAGAACAGGCCTTTGTGGGTGAAATACCCCGCAGTGTGAGCCTGGAGAAGGCTTTAGAAATACTTAAATTCAGTAATGTTCATTATGTAATAATGGGAAGAACAATTAAAATCATCGACTGATTAATCAACCAACCGCGATTTATTATCAACCAAAAACCAACCAACCATCAATGAAAAAAAATACATCTTAAAAAAGAAAACAGAAGTGCTTGCAACACTTCTGTTTAATCCGGGTTCACCGACAACTATCCGACTAAAGAAAGTTTAATCAATTCACCCAAACACTACAAATGTATGCAATTAAATAATTGCTATAGGCATTTCTTTGCCCGTTCCCTCCTTAAAAAAACGATGCTCATTATGAGATTGAATTTTTTCCTGATTGTTGTGCTATGCCTGCATGTAAGCGCGAAGGGGGTGTCTCAGGAGATTACATTATCATTGAAAGAGGCTTCACTTGAAAAAGTACTGTCAGGTATAAAAAAACAGAGCGCCTACCACTTTTTTTATGACGCGCAGCTGCTACGGGAAGCCTCGCCCGTAAGTGTGCAGCTGAAGAAAGCCACGCTCCGGCAGGCGCTGGAGCAAAGTATGCAGGGGCAACCGTTTTCCTGGCGTATTGATGAAGATAATAAACTGGTAGTGATCGGCAGGAAAGCAGTTACGGTAACACCGCTGATAGATATCGAGGTGGCGTCCGGCACTGTAACCGGTGTGGTAGTGGATAATGAGGGCAAACCTATACTTGGAGCAACGGTAAGTTTGCGGCCCTTTAACAGGGGCACCGTTACAAAAGAAGACGGCTCCTTTAGCTTTAAAAACCTGGCCGCCGGTAATTATACCATCGTGGTTACTTTCGTTGGCTACGGATCTTATGAAAAAAATATTAAAGTAGGCAACACGCCGGTAACACTCACCGTTGCGCTAAAACCGGCGCTTACAGAGTTGAATGCCTCTGTGATTGTGGGTTATGGTACTACTACAGAGCGGAACAAAATAGAGTCGATGTCATCCGTAAGATCGAAAGAGCTTACGGAAAATCATTCCAGCATAGCCGTGTCGGACATGCTGGCAGGCCGGTTGCCGGGATTATACGCTGTGAAATCCGGCGGTGCGCCGGGCGCAGGTTCTACCCTGTTTGTGCGGGGCCTGAGCACCTTTAATAACTCGGCGCCACTTGTGGTGATTGATGGTATCCCCGACAGAAGGCTGGATGACCTGAACGCCAACGATATTGACGTGATCTCCGTATTGAAAGATGCCTCGGCGATTTCCGTTTATGGCGCCCGTGCCGCTAATGGGGTAATACTCGTAACCACTAAAAAAGGAAATATCGGCAAACCCAGTATCACTTTTGCGGCCAATGTGGTGAACCAGCGTCCTACACAATATTATAAACAGATGAATGCTTTTGAGTATGCTACTACCTACAATGAAGCATTGAAAAATGAAGGATTGTACCAGCCTGGCATAGGTATGGGTTTCAGCGACGAAGCCCTGCAGAAATACAAAGATGGTTCCGATCCCGACCGTTATCCAAACGTGAACTGGATCGACGAAGTATTGGCAACTTCTTTGTGGCAAAGCAACTATAATCTTTCCGCCGCAGGCGGAAGTGAAAACATCCGTTATTTTATTTCCGGGGGCTATTCAAAGAACAGCGGACTGGTACCAGTGGAAGGTTACAGCCGCTATAACCTGCGCAGCAACCTGGAAGCAAAGGTAACACGCGATCTGAAGGTGACCATGAACCTGAGCGGCTCATTCAGCAAACAGGATGCAGAATCTGTGTATGGTTCTGAATACGTTATTGAAAATATGTACTCCACGCCGCCTATCCGTGCCAACCGCTTTACCAACGGCTTGTACGCCATGGTACCGGAGCAACGGGGAAATGCTTACCAGCAGTCGATAGGCGCATCCGGGTATTATCTTACCAATACCAATATCTTTAATTCGGTAGTTAATATACAATACGATGTTCCTTTTATAAAAGGCCTGTCGCTGAAAGGCAACGGCTCTTTTGATAAATTGTATTCCTTCGGTAAACGGTTTGCCACACCATACGACATGTACACTATTGATGCGGCAGGGAAGTTTACAAAAGCCACACCTTATCCTACAGAGCCCTATCTCCGTGAAACGTTTGCGCAAACACAAAGTCTTACGCTGGAAGCCGGTGCGCAATACGACCGTTCCTTCGGTAAACACGACCTGTCCGGTTTGCTGCTCTTTACACAAACCAATAACACCGGCGACAACTTTAATACACAACGTTCCGGCTTTGTGTCTTCCAGTTTATCACAACTGGACCTCGGTGATCCTACAAGGGTTACCAACGGCGGTAACGGTACACAGAACGCAAGACGTGGACTGGTAGGTCGTTTTTCTTATAATTATGCATCGCGCTACCTGTTCCAGTTTAACTTCCGCTATGATGGCTCTGACATTTTCCCACCTGATCAGCGGTATGGATTTTTCCCGTCGCTTTCCGCAGGGTGGATCTTATCAGAAGAGCATTTTATGGATAATGTATCCAACAACCTTGATTTCCTGAAGCTGAGGGCTTCCTGGGGACAACTTGGTAATGATCGTGTAGATCCGTACCAGTTCCTCACTACCTATGCTTTGGGAGCTACGCCCGGGTACTCACTGGGAGGAGCGGTACCACAGTATTATCAAACATTATCGCCTAATGTACTGCCTAACCCGGTATTTACCTGGGAGCGTGCGGTGATCGCCAATGTGGGAGTGGAAGCGCATTATAAACAGGACCTCTTCACACTGGAGGCGGACTATTTCCAGAAAAGAACAAAAGATATCCTGGCGCCGCCGGCGCAGCAGGTACCTACTGTAATTGGTATAGGCCTGCCGGATATTAACAGTGGTATTGTGGATACCAAAGGACTGGAAGTTACGTTGAGCCATACGCAGCATTTCGGGAAGTTCTCTTATTTTATCTCCCCTAATTTCACCTTCAGTAAAAACAAGATCGTTTATTACCCGGAATCACAGAGCATTCCGGAGTGGCAAAAGATCACCGGGAAGTCTATCGGTTATTTATATAACAGCGTAGGCACCCAGGGAGTAGGTTACATTTCTGAAGGTTTATACCAGAGTGAAGATGAAATTGCCAAAGGCCCCAAACCACTTTACCCCGGCACCGCTCCCGGCGATATACGGTATAAGGATGTGGATGGAGATGGCGCTATTACAGCCAGGGACCAGGTAGCTTTTGGCGCTGCATTTTTCCCTAAGATCCAGTATGGTATCCGCTGGGGCGTTAAGTACAGCAGCCTGGAGCTGAATGTACTGATGCAGGGTGCAGGCAATGTACAAGGTTATGCCTATACCAACCTGCCGGCTACAGCAGATAAACTGGACCGCTGGACACCTGATCATACCAATGCTTCCTATCCGCGTTTGTGGTATAATAATCAGAATAATGAAGAACGCTCTGATTACTGGTCGCGTAATACGGCCTACCTGCGGCTGAAAAATATAGAACTGGCCTATAGCCTTCCTGGTACTGTACTTCAGCGCATTGGTGCAAAGAGTTTACGCATCAGTATCAGCGCAAATAATGTCTTCACTTTCACTCATTTTAAATCATTTGATCCCGAAAGTGCAGGAGAGGTACACGACCCGCTGATGAAGTCGTTCGCAGCCGGCGCCACACTGCAGTTCTGATCCGTGGAAATGAATTTATTGAACATCTAATGTTATCAAATGAAAAAAATAATCAGCTATATAGCCCTTGCTGTAACGGTGGGAACAGTTGCCTGTAATAAAGAGGCGTTGAATAAAGGCCCGCTGAACCTTTACAGCGACAGCAACGTATGGAAAGACAGCGCCCTCATCAGCCGGGTGGTACTGGAATCGTACAGTAAGATCCATTCGATTTATGATGACGCCGGTAACTGGATGATCTGTGATATTACCGATGAAGCCAAATGCGCCAAGTCGTTCCTGGATGCCAACCTGGTGAACTCGGGGCAATATTCTCCTTCTTCCAATATCTACACCGATACCTGGAACGACACCTATATTGCAGTACGCAACTGTAATACGGTGTTGTCGCATATGGATGATATGCCCCTCAGCGCAGCAGGAAAACAACAGATCAAAGGCGAAATGCTGTTTCTCCGTGCGTTGCATTACATGGATCTCTACTTTACCTTCGGGCGTTTCCCGGTGGTGGATAAGGTACTTTCACTGGATGATGAATTATCGATAGGGCGTGGTACCGATGAAGCCTGCGTAAATTTTATGGTGAAAGACCTGGATGATGCCGCCGCCATTTTGCCGGGAAGCTATCCTGCAGCTTCCACAGGACGCGCTACCCGTTTTGCAGCACTGGCCATGAAGGCACGATTGCTGCTGAACCACAAGGATTACAGCGGTGCTGCCACCGCTGCCAAAGAGGTGATAGATAAAGGAGGTTTCTCCCTGTTCCCGGATTATGGCGCTATGTTTTTTCCTGAGAATGATGATAACAGCGAGGTTATTTTTAATAAAGAATACGCGGGAGATCTGAGCGGACAGGTACATTCCCTCGATGACTACAACAACTCCACTTACTTCACGGGCTTTGGCAGTGTAAGGGATTGTCCTACGCAGAATCTGGTAGACCAATACCTGATGACGGATGGTAAACCCTGGAACCAGTCCGGCTCCTACGATCCGGCGCATCCCTATGCCAACCGCGATCCGCGCCTGCAGGCCAGCGTTATTTACGATGGTACCACCTGGATGAATACCGTAATGGATCTGAAACTGGGCTCTGCTATGAACCCGGGCACCTCCAGCACAGCCATCACCGGTTACCTGCTTCGCAAATTCATGAACCCCAACTACATCTTCGGTGGTAATAATACTAATTACCAGAACTGCATCATGATGCGGCTGGGTGAAGTGTATCTCAACTATGCAGAATGTCAGCTGAAACTGAATAATCCCGGTGAGGCGCGCACTTATGTAAACCTTCTCCGCAAACGGGTGAATATGCCGGAAATAACCGGCCAGCTCACCTGGGATGATTATGTGCGTGAGCGCACCGTGGAACTGGCATTTGAAGGCCAGCGCTTCAATGATATCCGCAGATGGGGCACCGGTAAAACGATGATAGGGGCAGCCATCAAATCCATGCAGATAGGCATTGTAAACGGGGCCAGAACGTATACCGCCGTACCACTGGAGCAGCGGTTCTTTGAAGACAAAATGTACTATTTCCC
>JBCNPS010000100.1:0-16274 GCA_039593235.1 Chitinophaga sp.
GCTAAGCGCTATTGCAGGGACCTGGACTTATGGCTATTTCCGGGAGAAGCTACCCCATTGAAGTTTCGCGCTTTGAATATTAATTACAACTGTACCTGATGCGGATAAACTGATAAGTGCCAAGTTCAATGAAATCTGAAAGCGAGCCTCCGGGATCAAGCATTCTGCCATTTTTTATTGAAGCGCTTGTCCCGGGCATTCCAGCGTTGATAGCAGGGTGTCTGCTGTGGTGGGGTGAAACCATTTCGACAGGCGGCTCCTGTGGTAGGTACTGGAATAATCCAGTTCGTCTAAAGCAGCCACCATTTTTTTTATATTTCATTCTTTTTGTGTGAAAAAAAATGAGAAAAATCAATCCATAATGAATGAGCAGAAATGGATTTTTCCTTAAAAAGTAGTATTACAGCGGCAGCAGCCAGCAACAAGGTGGAGGGAAAAGCCGAGCCGGCGCCAAGCGGAGCTATTGCTACCAGGAAAATAATGACAGCAATGAGTCCCAGTATCATCATTGTACGCCGGGACGCAATAAAAATACCCGCTACCAGCTGGCATATGGAAATAGACAGGACAATGGCAGTAATATTATTCCGGAAGGCGCCGTAAATGAACTGTTCGTAAGCCAATAGAGGAGTCATGGCGCCATAAGTCATGAATAATGCCGGTTCCCGGATCCCCATCACTGCATTAAAAAGGCCAGCCCCTATAAATATCAGCGACAGCATTACCCTGGCAACGGCGGGCCGCGAAATAGCGGCTATCAGCACAAGCAGGCTAACCATATTAGCTACCAGGTAAGTGAGAGAAAAAATATTGGCATGCATATATAAGGTTTTGAAATGTTACTGTAGTAAAATTATAAGCCTGTTAGCTGCGGATAAATGACTCCGATCATCCCGGTGCTTGATTCAGGTCATGACTTTAATGCCTGACGAAAGTCAGCAACCCTACTAATTGGGATCATATATTGCCTTTGGCGCTAAAGGTACCTTTGAATAAAACATTATTATGCAAAAGATAGCTGCCATATTTGACGGGCTGAGATTTTCAGAGAGCACCCTTCATTATTCAATCTGGATAGCAAAACAACAGCATGCACATCTGACAGGCGTTTTTACCGACGATCTTACTTATAATAGTTTTAGCTTATATCAACTGTTGAAAGAAGGAACAGATCAGGCTATCATCCGGCAATTGGAAGAGGCCGACCGCGAAAAACGAGAGGCGGCGGCAGGTAAATTTGAAGCCGCCTGCCAGGCAGCGGGGATTACTTACAGCGTTCACAGGAACAGGAACGTTTCTCTTTTGAGCGCATTGGAAGAAAGCATTTATACAGATCTGCTTGTAGTAGATGCGCAGGAGACATTTGTGCATGATATTGCTAAACCTCCCACACGCTTCATCCGGGACCTGCTAACAGATGTGCAATGCCCTGTGCTGATTGTGCCAGCCCAGGTATTGACACCTGCGGTTTTTGGGGATATCAGGAATATAGTGCTTTTATACGATGGAGAGCCTTCTTCCGTATATGCAATAAAAATGTATAATTACCTGTTGCCCTCATGGCAGGCCCTGCCAACAACAGTGTTATCTGTTAACCCTGACGGAAATGTTCTTGAGAATAAACACCTGATAAAAGACTTTATCAGGAGACATTTCCCAAAAGCCACATATAAAGTAATGGATGGAGAACCGGAAGAGGAAATTGTAAGCTATATGCTGGGACAGCAGGAAGGAACTGTTATCGTTCTCGGGGCCTACCGGCGGAGCGCTATTTCGCGGTGGTTCAGGGAAAGCATGGCGGATGTATTGATGCAAAACCTGTCTTTCCCCTTATTTATAGCGCATAATAAGTAATGGCTATGATCATAAACAGTTTAAATCCTGATCCTGGTCATGTTCCGTTGGTAGGCTTATTGGTATTTTGAAAACCAGATATTAAAAAAAATAGATGATGTTAGAAAAGATAGATGGGGATTTATCATCTCACGGGTCCTGGAAGTGTCTATTAAGAGAGATGGAGAATGAAACGATCCTTTTTAAAACAAAGTTAGCCCAGGTGCTTTCCGGCAACTTTGAAAGGAAACATCTGGTACATCTTGAAGTTTTCCAATCCAGGTTTTTGAAAATGGATGAACAGATAAGTTTACTCAGGCATGAAGTAAGGAACTTTCAGGAGGCATTGTTGTATAGCAGTATGCAGGACCCGGCAAATGCTAATACAATGCAGGAAATATTAACCGGAAAAATGGAGCTGATAAAGAATAGCTTTAATACATTGTCTTCGGATTTTTCGATGTATTTGCAGGAACATTTTTATGAATAACCTATCGTTTACTCTCCTAAAAGCGTAAAGCGGCGAAATTCTTTTCTGCGTTTTGCATGGTATTGGGCCACTGCATATTTTTGAAGATGTTCCATCGCTTCTTCAATAGAATCTGTTAGTAAAATATATTTCAGATCTGCCGGCTCTATCATATAACTTCCGATCATTTTATGAAAAAGTGGCATCAGGGGTTCCCAGTAGCCGCGGCTCATTAGCACTAATGGGAAATTAAGTATCTTATGGGTTTGTATCAGCGTAAGCGCTTCGGAAAATTCGTCAAGAGTACCAATACCACCGGGTAGGATTACAAATCCATAGGAGTATTTAAACATTAATACTTTACGGACAAAGAAGTATTTGCAATTGAATTGCAGGTCCAGGTATTTATTGGCTGCCTGCTCCCTGGGCAGGATGATATTACACCCTACTGATTTGCCGCCTGCTTCCTTCGCTCCCCGGTTGGCCGCTTCCATAATACCGGGGCCGCCTCCTGTCATAACGGCGAATCCCAGTTTGGCAATGCCGGCGCCGGTTTTACGGCCTGTTTCATAATATTCGGACCCCGGTTGCACCCTGGCGGAACCAAATACCGCTATGCAGGGCCCCGCAAAATGGAGCACCCTGAACCCACGGATAAATTCAATCAATACTTTTACGGAAAACAAAAATTCCTTTGCCCTCGAACTGGGACCTTCAAGGAAATATTTTTCTTCATGACCAGGTACTTCCAGCGGCCTGTTTACAGAATGCGTGTTGATATTTACTACTTGCATAATAAGATATTGAGTCATCAATTTCGCACTATCTTTTTTTTCGGAATGTGACCGCAATCATATTACAGGATGATCTTTCTCATTTGCCCCTGGCAATACTAATGTTAAAATTGTGTTGACTAAAACACTTTTTTATGCAGATATATATTAGCGAAGAAGCAGTGATAAAGGAAATACAGGAGAAATTCCATACGCTATATCCTTATCTGAAACTGGAATTTTACAGGAGGCCTCATTTGAAAGGAGAGTACTCTCCCGAAGAGGAAATAATATCGCCGGATACACCGATTGAGAATATCAGGCTGCGTAACAGCGCCGGATAGATTGATATCAGCTACTACAGAACAGCTGCCGCAGTAGAACATGATTTTAGCTACATTTTTGGATTAAATGCCCAGGTACTCCGCAAAGCAGGAACATTGTGGCTGGAAACCATTGACACTGATAACTGGACCCTGGAGGAACTGAATAGTGCCGGAAGATCCTCGAATCGCCATAGCATGAAGCTCCCGGAAGAACGGGATGATGATTGAGAGAATATGGTCCTTATTATTAGCCCTTAGTATTGCATTTATGAAACTTGTCCTGAAATTTGTGAATGGAATGTTTATTACCGCTATTTTATTATGGATAGTTGTATTAATGATATATGTGTTTACTTCCGTAGACTTAATGTCTATTGAACAAAAAGAAAAAGTGAAGGAGATAGGACGCATGCATAAAGCCATTGTTTCAACGGCTAGCGGTGATGTTACTATTAACAATGCCAGGCCCCGGATTACAGATACTGCCAGGTATAATGCAATTCTACTGCATCTTGTACATAATAAACCGTCTGCCCGATGGCCGGTAAATACGGGGTATCCGTTGCCCGGATCATTATTACCCTATAACCGGATTGTGGCGTTTTATGGTAATCTCTATTCTACGCGTATGGGGGTGCTGGGGGCGCTGCCTCCCGATGACGTATTACTTAAGCTGGCAGGAGAGGTAGATAAATGGAAGCAGGCAGATACATGTTTACCAGTTATTCCGGCCTTACATTATATAGCCGTTACGGCGCAAAGACAACCGGGAAAAGATCATAAATACAGGTTACATATGCCATCTTCTGAAATTGACAAGGTATTTTCAATGGCGGAAAAAGCGCATGCAATTGTCTTCCTGGATATCCAACCGGGATTGAGTTCACTTCAGGGGGAGCTACCTTTATTAGAAAAATACCTGTCACGGCCAGATGTACATCTTGGTATTGATCCGGAATATTCCATGAAAAACGGAGGCGTTCCATGTACCTCTATTGGTACGCTCGATGCTGAAGATATTAATTATGCCATATCCTGGCTGTCTGCCCTGGTACAGCGATATAAACTTCCGCCGAAAATTCTTATCGTACACCGGTTTACGCAGGGAATGATCACCAATTACAGGAATATACACTTAATGCCTGAAGTACAGTTTGTGATGAATATGGATGGTTTTGGCGGTATGGCAAAAAAGAGAGATTCCTATAAAAGCTGGGTAGCCGGAGAACCGGTGCAATTTACCGGGTTCAAATTATTTTATGAAAATGATGTAGTAACAGGTGGGCATCTTATGACACCGGCAGAGGTATTGGAATTGTACCCACGACCCGTTTATATTCAGTACCAGTAATCTTTTGTTATGAGAGTTTTGATTTTATTTATTGTATTGGGGATTACCGCCCAAAACATATCTGCACAAGGGAAAGTTCCTATACTATGCTATCACAATATTTATGAGGACGCAAATCATACAAATGACCTATTACACATTAGCGGTAAGCAATTGAATGATCAGCTGAAGGCACTTTTCGATAGTGGCTATCATACTATGCTGCCCGATGATCTGGTAACCTACTTAACGGGAAATGCCAGGTTGCCGGATAAAATGTTCATGATCACTTTTGATGATTCGCATAAAGAGCATTTTTCTATAGCCGATTCCTTACTGCGTCGTTATGGATTCAGGGGCGTTTTTTTTGTAATGACAGTTACTGTAGGGAAGCCCGGTTATTTGTCGGCTGAGCAGATAAAGGCACTCGCAGCGCATGGGCATATCATAGCGTCGCATACCTGGGATCACCCGCATTTATACATTTCAGGAAATATGGACTGGAAAAAGCAGCTGAGCCGGCCAAGGTTAACATTGGAAAGGATTACGGGTAAGCCAGTATGGTATTTTGCCTATCCTTTTGGAGAATGGAATGATAGTATTATTAATCAGCTGAAATTAAATGGCTATAAGGCAGCATTCCAGTTAAACGGGAAGCAGGGTGAAAAATTATTTACTATAAGGCGCATGTTAGTTGACGGGCGATGGACAGGCCCCGGGCTACAGCGGGAAATGGCGGCGTTCAGCAGGAGGAACTGAATATACAGGATGGAAATCAGCATATGACATGATGATAATCATTTACATTTTTTTCAATTCCTGCTAACTTCATCAACATAAAACAAGCGTTATGGAAAATCCTAAAATTTGCCAGAGTTGCGGTATGCCACTGGATGATAAGGCGCTTTTGGGAACGGAGAAGGATGGTTCTTCCAATCATGAGTATTGTAAATATTGTTACCAACAGGGAGAATTTACGCGCCCAGGTTTGTCGCTCGACGAAATGAAAGCGGGTATGATCAGCATAATGGATAAAGAAAAATTGCCGGAAGATATATTGGAAGCAGCTATTAGCCGGCTGCCGCATTTAAAAAGATGGGCAAAAGGAAAAATATAAAATGTCATTACAGTTTATAAGTTATTAATTCAAACAGAAACGATATGAAAAAAGTACTTTTAGCCCTGGATGCTGACCATTTTTCCAAAGGCGCTTTGGAATTTGCCGGCAGGTTGAATGAAATACAACCACTACTTTTGGTGGGCGCCTTTTTGCCCAAAATGGATTTCTCTCCTTCATGGAATTCAGCCCTTCTTACCGGCTCCGTTTTTGAACCCACTTTGGAGAGCTACAGCGACGAACTGGTGGACGAAAATATAGCGGCCTTTGAGAAAGAATGCGTTCGAATGCATATTGAGTACAGGGTGCATAAGGCGGCATATGATTCATTATTGGAGGATTTAAAAAGAGAAACACGTTTTGCGGACCTGCTGATACTCGGAAGTGAGAAGTTTTATGAAAACCTGGGTACAGAAACGCCAAACGAGTATTTGAAAATGGCATTGCACACTGCAGAATGCCCGGTACTGTTGGTTCCGGAACATGCTTATTTGCCGGAAAATATTGTGCTTGCCTATGATGGAAGCGCGCAGTCTGCATACGCCATTAAATCTTTCTGTTACCTGATGCAGGATCTTTTTCCGAAGGCTATTCTCGTATACGCAACAGGTAAGGAAAGCAGGGAGATCCCTGAAATACAACTGGTAGAGGAATTAGTGGCAAGACATTTTACTGATATCACTATCCACAAACTGGAAGGGAATCCTAAGAAGTATTTTGATACCTGGATGGCAGATATTGAAAAACCCTTGCTGGTATGCGGATCTTTTGCCCGCTCGCCCATCTCAGAATTGTTCAGGAAAAGTTTCGCTGAGGAAGTAATAAGCGAACATGGCATACCGGTTTTTATTGCACATGAATAGCGGAGCAATTACATATTTCATAATGAGTTGAAAACCATGGTAATGCGCCTTTATCTGTATAGGATATGGCGCATTATTTTATTAGATCACCCACTTCCACTTTTTTATGTATCTTATAATCACTACCGTTAATACGGAGCATAATAATATAACGCTCCAATCCTCGCCACTGATTGTTGTCATTTGAAGTGCTTTCTGCGCCGGTATCACCCAATATGCAGTTAGCAAAATTAGTATGCAACCCAGTATTGAGTACCATATAGTTTGATTGCGGAATACGTCTGTTTTGTGGAAATCCACTTCTCTTTTAAAAGTCATATTAAGCACGTGTAATAGCTGGGTAAGTATTAATGTGTAGAACAGGATATTGTTATATATTTTATTGTTCTGCTCACCATTATGAACCAGCAGATGGCTGATAGCTACTGCTCCCAGGGAGGCGGCGGTGATCACAAATGAATAGGCAAATATGGCAATCCACCTTTTTTTATCAATTATGAATGTGCCTGGTGGGTAGGGCTTTTGCCGCATCACCTGGGCCCCGCTGTTGCTTACGCCCAGTGCCAGGGCAGGCGCGGCATCTGTCAGGAAATTTATAAACAGGATCTGTAGCGGGAAAAGCTGGAAAGACAGGTTGAACAGGGCACAAAAGGCAATTACAAGCAGTTCACTAAGATTGCAGGATAGCAGGAAAATCACGAACTTCCGTATATTTTCGAGAATGATCCGGCCCTGTCTGACGGCAGATACTACAGAGGTGAAGGCGTCGTCTTTAAGGATAACATCTGCAGCCTCTCGCGCTACCTGGGTGCCTCTTAAACCCATGGCAATACCAATATCTGCTTTTTTCAGCGCGGGGGCGTCATTTACACCATCTCCGGTCATAGCAACCACCATTTTCTCATCTTGAAAAACACGTATTAGCTGCTGTTTCTGTACCGGGCTAACCCTGGCAAATATACTGGTATTCAGCCATGTTACCCGGTCCTGTGCCGTTAGTTGGTCGTAAGGCTTCATCGCGCTGCCAGGCATTACACTTTCCCCCGGGGTAGCTATGCCTAACTGCAGGGCAATATTCTTCGCGGTTTCAGGGTGATCGCCTGTTATCATGATCACTCTTATACCCGCTTCCTTACATTCCCTGATGGCTTCTTTTACGCCGGTTGCCGGGGGATCTATGAAACCGATAATTCCGGCTAAAGTTAAGTTATGCGTAAGAGATATCTCCTGTTTTAATGTTTCCCTATAGGCAAACGCAAGTACCCTAAGCCCGGATTGCGCATATTTTGTGGCAGTATCTTTCCACAGCTTTTTCTGTTCCTCGCTCAATGGGTTTACACCTTTTTTATCTTCTGCCGATGTGCAGTATTGCAGTATTGCTTCTACAGCGCCTTTTGCAGCTACGTAATAAGCCTGATCCCCGTTTTTTCTTTTGTGAAGAGTAAACATGACTCTTGTTTCTGAGGAAAAAGGTATCTCATCCATTTTTTCGAATTGTTGCTGGTATTTCACCGGTTGTATGCCCGAGGCATGTGCCATTTTAAGTAATGCTATTTCCAGGGGATCTCCCGAGCCATTTGAATTGCTATCATTAGGGTAATAAGTGGCTGTGTTGCAAAGTGCCGATATACTGCATAAATGAGCATAAGCTGCAGTTCCGGAAATGCTGCTGTTTTCCATCCACTGTATAGAGGCGCCTGTTGCATTAATTATGACATGTGCCGACATGCCTGCTGCATGAATAAGTGACACTTCGATTTTGTTTTGGGTAAGCGTTCCCGTTTTATCCGTGCAGATAACGTTTGTTCCGCCAAGTGTTTCAACGGCAGCCATTTTTTTTACAATAACATTATGCCGGGCCATCCGGAGTATACCAAAAGACAGCACCAAAGTGGTTACAACCGGCAGTCCTTCCGGAATAGCTGCAACGGATAAAGCAATTGCCACCTTTACTACTGTTATAACCGGGGTACCATAAAATAGGCTTCCGGTAAAAATTATGAAGATTAGCACAAGGGTGATCCAGATAAGTTTTTTACTTAACTGATGAACTTTTTTTTCCAGGGGAGTAGCGGTCTCTTCTGATTTTTGTACGATGTTGGCCAGCTTTCCAATTTCGGTTGCCATTCCTGTATTTACAACAATAGCAAAACAGTTCCCTTTTGTAATCGAGGTCCCTTTGTATAGCATGTTGTATCTTTCGGCCAGTGGTGTATCTTCTGGTAAGGGTTGGCAGGATTTATCTATAGGGAAGGATTCTCCCGTCATTGTTGATTCATCGGCCTGAAGTTGATTTGAGTTAATAATTCTTGCATCGGCAGCCACCATATCTCCACTCTCAACAAATAGCAGGTCTCCTGGTACAAGTAATTCTGATTTTATTTCCAGCATTTGGCCGTTCCGAATGGCTCTTGCCTGAACAAAGTTCAATTTTTCCAGTGCCTTCATAGAGCGGTGTGCCTGATATTCCATCCAAAAGCCAATTATGGCGTTCAGCATCATTACGATCAGAATAGCAAAGCCATCCAGCCATTCTTTAAAGAAAAAGGAAAGAATAACAGAAACACCCAGCAGTATGATAAAAGGACTGGTAAACTGCCGTAGTACTATTAAGAGTACCTTATTGCTTTTGGAAGCTGAGATACTGTTATACCCGAATTTGATCAGTTTTGCTGCAGCTTCTTCTTTTGTTAATCCCGATACAGTATCCGTATTGCAGATGTTGCCGATGGCTTCGCGTTGTAACGCCCAGTATTTGAATTTTTCATCTTGCGATAGCAGCATTATTCCTGTTTGTTATTTAAATGATACTATACTTTTTGCAAAGCCGTGCTTAATAACGTTCTGGCTGTTGCGGCAGTCAGTTTGATTTGCTCATTGTTGGTTTGCCGGGCCATTTCTTCGGGATCAGCAATACATATCTCCACTTTGTTATCCTCATATTGCTGTACAATTACATTGCAGGGAAGTAATAAACCGATTTTCCCATCGGCACTCAATACCTGGTAAGCGAGGCGCGGATTGCAGGCCCCAAGGATTACATAGTTTCTGAAATTAACGCCGATCTTTTTTTTCAGAGTGTCTTTAACATCGATAGTAGTAAGAATGCCAAAGCCCTCACTTTTCAAAGTATCTGTTATTTTTTCAATTGCCAGTGTAAAAGACAAGGCTACTGTTTTGCAGAGCTGTGTATCCATAGTATGTTTTATTTGCCCAAATGTTTCATAAAAATGGGAGTATGGCAATGACGCCAGTCAGAAGATTTTGTGATATGCGTCATGCAAAATTTGATGGGGTCATTACTTCTATTACTGATAAAGATCAGTGTTGCCGCTAATTAATGTCATTAAATGTAAGCATGGCAACAGATATCTTTGGATTGTTATTCATAAATTAAATTAAACAGATATGTCAGGAATTGTCACTATTACATTAAACCCTGCAATAGATAAGAGCACCACCGTGCCTGCTCTTGTACCTGAAAGAAAGCTGAAATGCAGTACGCCTGTTTTTGAGCCGGGGGGAGGGGGTGTAAATGTAGCCAGGGCTATTATGCAACTGGGAGGCGAAGCGAATGCTGTATATCTCGGAGGAGGGCACAGTGGTAGATTTTTTGAATCGCTGTTACACGCAGCAGGTGTTCCCGGGGTACTTGTTCCCATTGCGGGGCATACCCGCGAGAACCTGATCATTACGGATAACACCAGCCGGGCCCAATACCGCCTGAATATGCCGGGACCTGCAGTAGATTCCTACGAGTGGGAGCACCTGCTGGAAGTAATCCGCGGGATGGAAGGGATAGCGTATCTTGTTGCCAGTGGCAGCTTATCTCCGGGCATACCACCTGATATATTTGCCTCTTTCAGCGCCATAGCGGCTATCAAGGGGGCCCGTTTTATTGTTGATACATCCGGGCTGGCATTAAAAGAAGCCCTGCGGGAGGGAGCATATCTTGTTAAGCCTAACATCAGGGAATTAGCAGGCTTTGCAGGGGTAAGTACGCTGAATACTATGGAGATAGTTGATGTAGCTAAACAGATTATTAATAGCAACCGCAGTAAAATAGTAGTAGTATCAATGGGAGAGGCGGGGGCAATGCTGGTAACTGCCGATTTATCGGTTATGATCCCGGCGCCGGGAGTTCGCAGGGTGAGTACGGTGGGCGCCGGCGATAGCATGTTGGCAGGTATTGTTCACAGCCTGTACGAGGGAAAGGATATTCTTGAGTCCGTGCAGTTTGGAGTGGCCTGTGGCACAGCAGCAACGCTAAATCCGGGTACTGCGCTATGTAAGAAGGCTGATGCGCTGGTACTTTTTGAAGAGATTTGCAGGAGGCAGTCGTTAACCGCAGCAGTTAAGCAATGAAAGCCAACAGCATCAATAAGGTATTTAAAACTTTAGGTCCCGGTCTTATTACCGGTGCAAGCGATGATGATCCCTCGGGAATTGCTACCTATTCCCAGGCTGGCGCCAGTATGGGGCTTTCCACCTTATGGACAGCGCTGTTCACCTTTCCTATGATGGCAGCAATACAGGGAATGTGTGCAAGAATAGGTCTTGTAACCTCACAGGGGCTTACAGCTACTCTCAGGCAGTATTATCCCAAACCTATTTTATATGGAATGCTGCTTTTCAGTTTCCCGGCTATCACCTTGAATATCGGGGCTAATATCCAGGCTATGGGGGCAGTTTGCCATATGATGCTGCCTGTGGTACCGGTATCTGTGTTTTGTATAGGGCTCACATTTTTGCTGATGGTTGTTATTATACGTTATCCTTATCAGAAAATTGCAATGATCCTGAAATGGCTTTGTATTTCCCTGTTACTGTATATTCTTGTTCCTTTTATGGTAGATCAGGACTGGGCGCAGATCCTAAAGGGGATCTTTATTCCCGTAATACGCTATGATAAGGAATTCCTTTCCATTATTGTAGCTATACTGGGTACCACTATATCTCCTTACCTTTTTTACTGGCAGGCTAATATGGAGGCAGAAGACAGGCAGCATAGCAACATAATTGTGGTGGATAAGAAGATATTAAATAGCATGAAGATGGATGTCAATACAGGCATGCTCTTTTCCAATATTGTGATGTTTTTTATTATTCTTACAGCCGGCACCGTGCTCTACCCGGCAGGTATCCGGCAAATTGACACGGTAGATCAGGCCGCGATGGCCCTTCAGCCATTGGCAGGCAAGCTAACCTACCTGATTTTTGCTACCGGGGTGCTTGGAACAGGGTTACTGGCTATCCCGGTTCTGGCAGGAGCCCAGTCTTATATGCTGGCAGAAACGCTCGGATGGACGGAGGGACTGGATAAAAAATTTGCACAGGCAAAACCTTTTTATATATCTATCATTATTTCCCTGCTGGTGGGGTTGCTTCTCCAGTTTTCATCCATTAGCCCTCTTAAGGCATTATTATATACGGCAATCGCCTATGGCCTGACGGCGCCTGTTTTAATCGCGGTTATTTTACATATCGGTAACAACAGGAGAATAATGAAGGACAATACCAATTCATGGCTTTCTAACCTTTTAGGTATTATAACGTTTATAATAATGACGATAACTGCAGTGGCATTAATCTGGTTCCTGCAATAGAAGGAGAGAAATAAAGGGCTCAGTAATTCTACCCAAATACAAAAATAATTATAATGAATACAGCAAGTATGCAGGCAATGGTGCTGGAAAAACCGGGCGCCCCGCTTCAGCTTAAAACGCTGCCTATTCCTGTACCCGCTGCCGGACAGGTGTTAATAAAAGTAGCCGCCTGCGGGGTTTGCAGAACAGATCTGCACATACTTGACGGAGACTTGCCCCCGGTAGTGTTACCAATTATCCCCGGTCATGAAATAGTAGGTGAGGTAGCAGCACTTGGAGAAGGCGTTACATTGTTGAAGTGTGGCGACAAAGTAGGGGTGCCCTGGCTTGCTTATACCTGCGGGCACTGCAAATATTGTATGCAGGAACAGGAAAATTTATGTGAAAACGCATTGTTTACAGGCTATTCCGTGAATGGAGGCTACGCGGAATATACGGTTGCCTGGGAAACATTTTGTGTGAAAATGCCCGCAACTTATACTAATGCAGCAGGTGCGCCTATGTTGTGCGCCGGGTTAATTGGTTTCCGTTCCTGGCGTATGATGAATGAACATGCACAGCATATTGGTATTTACGGTTTTGGTGCGGCTGCGCATATCCTGACCCAGATTGCAGCTTTTCAATACAAATCTATATATGCCTTCACTAAACCGGATGATGGCGCCGGTCAGCAGTTTGCACTGGAAATGGGAGCAGTATGGGCCGGCAGTTCGCTGGAAGCTCCGCCGGTAAAACTGGATGCGGCCATTATTTTTGCCCCGGAGGGAGGCCTGGTACCGCTGGCATTATCTCATCTGGACAAAGGCGGAACAGTAATATGTGGTGGAATTCATATGAGTGATATCCCGGGCTTTTCCTATAATATGCTCTGGGAAGAGAGAACGATCAGGTCCGTTGCAAATCTCACCCGGGACGATGCCACACTTTTTTTTAAAGTGGCGCCACAAGTGCCCGTTACTACATCTGTCCAACTCTTTCCTTTACATAAGGCTAATGAGGCCCTGGAAAACCTTCGCGCCGGAAAAATCAGGGGTGCAGCCATATTAACAATGACTTAGTATGTAAAGCGTCAGCCAGCCTGAATGAATTTATATATTGCACTGTTACCATTATGTTTTTTCAGGTTAATATCGTGAACTACCAGGTATTCTATAATATTCTGCATATTAATGGCGCCTATAACCCGGCCATCCGAAAACACCGGTATTATCCTTACTTTATTTCCGGAAAACTTGTCAATCACTTCTTCCAGTGGGGTTTCTTTATCAAGTGCCGGCACATTTGCTGTCATAAACTGCCGGATCTTCTTTTCATGATTTCCTGCTGATAGCGCACCAATAATGCGATTGCGTTCAATAGCGCCAACAATGGCTGTCCCTTCCGTTACCAGGAAGTAGTTATCCGGAAGAGGTAGTATTTTTTCCGCCGCCTCACCGATCGTTATATTCCCGGGAAACGAGTGATAGGTATTTACTGCCAGGTCATTTAAATGCAACCCTTTAGCCGCGGCTTTAAGATAAACCAGCTTTTCTTCTCCCGCGCTGCTAACAATTACAAAAAGACCAATAAGCATCAGCATAATATCAAAAACAACCAGTCCAGCTATGATAAACAGGGTAGCCATTACCCTGCCGGTAAAAGCAGCTATAGTAGTGGCCCGGGTAGTATTCATCCGTAATTCCAATATTCCTTTCAGGATTCTTCCTCCATCCATTGGAAAGGCGGGGAGGAGGTTAAATAGCGCCAGTATTATATTAACAACATACAGGTAATAGATAAAATTGCTCCCGTTCACAGATTCGATTACTTCTGCCGCTTTCCAGAATGGAGGATATCCGGGTATGAAGGGGAATAGTATCAGGGCGATCAGTAAATTGACCACAGGCCCGGCTGCACTTACAATAATTTGAGGTACCGGTTTTTCTGGCATCTTTTCCATAGAGGCAATCCCCCCAATGGGTAGTAAAGTAATGCTTTTGGTGTGGATACCATAATGTTCAGCTGCAAATGAATGCCCAAGCTCGTGAAGCACTACGCATAGGAACACCGAAGCAATTGATAGTGCCGACCACCATACTTCGCTTACTTCCGTTCCCCGGGCGCTCTGTACAAATAATACCAGTACTACGAGCAGCGCAAAGGACCAGTGCAGGTAGATACTGGTATTTTTAATAGTGACTAGTTTTAAACTGTTTTTCATTTTGTAATATTTGAAATTATTTGATAAATGATAGGAAATTGCCAGTTGATCAGTGATGGGCAATGAACACGGGAATCCTGTGGTCATTTAGCACTTTGTCTGCAAAGCTTTTTTTGAACAATTGAGATAGTTCTGGTCGGGCAAAAGATCCGCAAACCAATATGGGAGCATTGATAGCTGCAAGCCATGCGTCAAAGGATTTTCCCTGCATTGTTTCCAGCGTATGTATGGTAAGATCTGTAAAATGCCTGGTCGCCAGTTCTTCAATAAACGGTAAATCAGGAATATGAGCCTTTTTTCCGGATGTTACATGTACCAAAATGGCTTTTTTATTGGAGAATTCAGGAAAAAGGTAACAAAAGCTTTTAATAGCGAAAACAGCATTTTCGCTGCCATCATATGCAAGGACAATGCTTTCAGGAAAAGCGGCCCCCTCAGGTATCAGTAGGGATGGGCATTCTGCATCATGCACTGCCATCTTAAGGTATTCATTCGGGAACTCCTGGCTGGTTTGTTCATAGAACGTTCCGCTGTCCAGGATTAACAGGTCGGTGAACCGGGTTTCTTTCCTTAATTCGGATAAAGCGGCGTCATAAGGATGTTTGTGGACGCGGCATTTAATATTTTTAAGGTAGCATTCCAGTTCAAATGTTTTTATATTTCTTTCTATCTGTTCTGTGGTATCTTTTTCTAATGTTGGAATAAAAGGTGTTCCTCCACCGGGGGCGTAACTCCAGGAAGCAGAAAGATCTGCCAGGGGTAAAAAGGCGCCGGTCAGAAAGATGGGAGCTGTTTCATTGAGCCTGCATGCGAACTCAAAAGCTGTTTTCGCAAAATGTGAACCGTCAAAAGCCAATAGTATCTTTTTCATATATAGGTTTTGTAATAAAAATAGTCGTTAATGTTTTCAGGGAAAATGATTTCCGGCAGCCGTAGTATTGATCCTGATCAGTTTTAAAAGTATGATCAGGATCAGAAAGAATACTAATTGCTGTCATTGAAACAAGATGGTAAGGTGAGTATATTGAAATATATTTCTTCACTATTAAACTATTTATTATGAAAACAGATGTGCAAATACGGGAAGATGTATTGGATGAATTAATGTGGGAGCCGATGTTAAGGCCGTCAGAGATCGGAGTGGCCGTAAAAGATGGTATTGTTACGCTCTCTGGTTATGTAAATGATTATAGTAAAAAGCTGGCTGCCGAAAAAGCAGTAAAGAGAGTAAAAGGTGTAAAGGCTGTGGCGGAAGATATCCAGGTACGCCTGCCTTTTGAAATGCAGAAGGATGATGAGCAAATTGCCGGGGAAGTAGTAAATGCGCTGAAATGGAACACCAATATTCCCGACGAAAAGATATCCGTGAAAGTTGATAACGGATGGGTTACACTGGAAGGCGAACTGGAATGGCAATATCAGCGGGATGCGGCTTTAAACGCAGTCCGCGATCTGGTAGGTATAAATGGCGTTATTAACCTGCTAAAGCTTAAACCGGTACTAAGTGCATCGATTGTTAAAAGTAATATCAGGAAGGCGCTGGAACGTAATGCGGACCTGGAGGCCGACAAGATTACTATCGATGCTTCAGACAGTACGGTTACTATAAATGGAAAGGTACATTCCTGGAGTGAGAAAAGTGAGGCAGAGAGGGCTATTTGGGCTACCCCGGGAGTTGCAAAGGTAATTAACCACCTGGAAATAAACGGATGATCAACGCACCTGTGCAATACCATTATTAATTGGTATTGCACAGG
>JBCNPS010000101.1:0-16186 GCA_039593235.1 Chitinophaga sp.
GAATTGTGTTGCTATAGCGTCATTGATATCTTTTAATACTACATCTGCATCGAGCAGGCCGGTAGGTAACCGGTGCTCTTCCAGGAAGCCGGGCGATTGTGATACGCCATGATCGGCGGTGATGAAATAGAGATAGTTGCCTTTACCAAATCTTTTATCGAGATAAGTTAAAAATTCTTCCAGCTCCTTATCCAAACGCAGGTACAGATCTTCTTCTTCAATGGAATTAGGGCCAAACTGGTGCCCAACGGCATCAGGGGAAGAAAAGCTCACTGCAAGAAAATCTGTTTCCTTACCGGCGCCAAGCCCATATCCTTCTATAGCAGCTTTGGCAAAAGCGAAAGTAAGGGTATTGCCATAGGGTGTGGAGCGGATGGAACTTTTTTCCCGGCCGGTGAAAATATGCGGGAACACTGGTGCATTTTCATGCCCGAATGATTTTTCATAATCTTTATTGTCTGTATCACTTTGTAGATAGCTGTTAATTGGATAGAGCGTTTCCCATCCTTTAGCCAGGTATTTCACCGGTAGCTGTTGTGCATTGAATCGTTGCGCCCATTCCGGCAATGCTTTCATGTAATAGCTGCTGGAAATAAAATTGCCCGATTTTCCATCATACCAGAACGCGGCGTTGGCGGTATGCCCGGCGGGAAGAATGGAGGCCCTGTCTTTTATGGCTACGCCTACTACTTTGCTTTTGAAATTGGTGGCCAGTCTTAGTTCATCCGTGACCGTGGACACCAGCAGGTTGCGGGGCGACATATTCCCTGCTTTTCCTTCAGCGCCTATGGTAACAGCGGTGTTGTCTTCCGTACAGTATACCGACCGTTGCAATTCCCGGCTGTACCAGTCGTTGTCCACGATGCCATGCACTGCAGGGCTGCTGCCGGTATACACGGATGTGTGCCCACAGGCAGTGACCGTGGGTGCATAGTTAATATACGTTTGTTCGCATGTAAAACCTTCCCGCAACAAGCGTTTGAAGCCACCATTTCCATACCTGGCCGCATAGCGGTACAGGTAATCCCAGCGCATCTGGTCTACCATCATGCCCACTACTATCTTTGGCTTTTGCGCGGGTTGCTGCGCCGGGGCAACAAGCGTTAACAGCAACAGCATCACTGTTGTACAAAGTGGTTGTATACGTTTCATGCTATCCATTTTCAGTCAAGTACTTTTAAATAACGGGCCATCCAGTAAGGCAATAAAAATTCATCCCCTGCCAGTTCGGATTCCCCATTGTGGCCACCGTCCAGGTTAAAGGCATTGGCGTTATGGCGATGTACCGGCTGTTCATCCAATGGCAGCAGTTCAGCCGTATACTGGTTCCGGAAATTTGGCGGCAGCAATGTAATATCTTTACGGTTTGAATTAGTGATCTTCCAGGTGATCAGGGTCATCGGGAAAGTGTGCAGCCACCAGGTAGTGGCGGCAGCGTCATAGTCGCCCGCCGTGGCCAGCGTGATCAGGTTCCACACGGCATTCTTTTCCGGCCGTTCTATTTCCCAGTGATTGCGGATAGCGCCTTTGTACTGTACTTTCAGTTCATCGGTGAATGCGTATTTATACAATACCCAGTAAGTAAGAAAAGCCATTTCATCGTCAGAATGATTCCAGCCGCCCATACCCATATTAACGCCTTCATGTATATAGCCCGGTGTTTGTTTGATAGTGTGGTAATCGATTTGGATATTTTTCAGGTAGCCGTATTTATTCAATAGTTTATAGGCTTCTGTTTTATATTTTTCTTTACCGGTTAACTGATACGCCAGCTGTAAACCTGCAATGATGGTAGTACTTCCCAGTCGCCTGTCGCCAATGGTGGTGGGGTACCAGTTGATGTATTCAGGATTCCAGCGCGCCCATAAGGTGGGTTTATTATCGATGTCCACCATGGTGTATTTATGATCAATAATATGTGTCATGATCTTATCAATAAAATCAGTGACCCGTTTCTTTTCTTCCGGTGTTTCCGCTACCATTTCGTTGAGCACTGCCGTGATCCAGATATAGGCTACGTACTCATCGCTGCTGGTATGGCCTTTCCATTCCCATTCGGGATCGGGGGAATCGCGCCATCTTTCAGGATCGGAATTTTTATAGCCTTTGCGTTCGAAGGTGCGGGAAGGAAAGCCCTTTAGCTGGTTAACAGAAAGTATTCTTTCAAATGCTTCAAACGCTTCCCAGGCGTATCTTTTAGCGGTGGGATCATGTGTAACAGCGTATCTGAAAGCCTCAGCGCTGAGATAGAAGCTGCTCCAAAGTCCATCGTTATCCGTATCCGCCATTTCAGCGGAGCCAACATCACCGGGCGTATTCAGGTGAAGATTAGCAATGAAACCATAGCGGATATGCCGTTCGCGGATCTTACGTTCAAAGAAAGCGGCCTTCTGTGCCAGTGTTTGTTGTATGAAAGCAATTTTATTAAGACCGGTGGATGTTAGTACATACACATCACCATGACTATCGGCGGCCATGCTTTTTACCGCATCCTGGTCCAGCCAGCGTTTTGAGGCGAAGTAACGGTAAGTACCGGAATCAGTACGCATAAAAGCGCCAGCCGGGGTACCTGCCCAAATATGATTGTTGGTCACTATCAGTTGGTTAATAACGGGAACGGGCACACGTGTTTGTAAACTTATACTGGTATCGCCAGTGTTGCAGTTCACGGCATAGTATCCGTTGGCGGTTCCCAGCAGAATATCATTTCCCCTGAAAGCCATGTCTGTAGCGTTTTGTACGGCGTGCACGGGTACAAAACGGTTTTCCTTCAGCGTGTATACTGCTTTATTGCTCAGGATAAAGAAAGTACCGTTGTTGGCTTCCATCTTTTGTACACCTTCGGGAATAAGCGGCAGGTCCTGTAACTTGCCGTTGGTGGCTATAGCCAGCGCATTGTTGCCCGACAAAAGCATACGGCCGGCGGCATCTACTGCTACGCTGTTAAATTTCCCGGGCGGAAGATTAATATAGGGAACACCGGCATAACCGTTAGTCAGACATTTATCTGCATAGAGATAATACAAATGACCGCTTGCTTCCTGTGTGGTAACATCCACGGGAATTTTCTGCGCCAGCGGACGGAAGCGCTGATCGCGCACCAGGTCGTTTCCGCTGAGGCGGTAAAAGCCCTGCTTTGTGAGCACATGTACATTATCGTTGTAGTCGGTGATCACTTTGATCAGCTCCAATCCCTGCGGGATATGATACTTTACGGACACCGCCTGCGTAAAAGGCAGATCGGGTGTGGCCCGGGCCGGGCATGACCATACGATGGCTGCTGCCAGGTAAATTAGTTGCTTCATTCCTGTCATTTATAATTTGATAAGCCACACTTCTGTGACCCGTGAATGCTGACGCCAGTTAAGATGTTCTTCATCAATATTATCCCATGTGAGCAGCAATGTGCCGCTGCGGGTGATCTCACCCGGTACGGGGAATTGTTTTATTTCTCCGGTTCCTTTGTTATAGAGAGATGGTTTAAGCAATACCCCATTGGCCCGTAACAGGCTTTCTCCATAACCCGTTATTCTTACCACGTAGTGCGCGGAAGTATCCAGGTGATCATAACGCATGGCGGAAGGCCAGCGCAGACTCACCATCCAGGATAATCTTTTACGGCTGTATCCACTCTCCCACCAGTCGAAACCCGGCGTATCGCTGCGGCGCATAAGCGGATCAGTGTGCAGGTCTTCCGCCCTTACTACATGTGGTGATTTTGAAACATTGCCGATATCATCGTAGTAACTGCCGGGTCCGGGATCTTCCCATCTTGCTAAAGTATCCAATGCCTTACGCTGCGCTTCCAATGGCAGCGTGCGGATATAACGGAACTTATCTTCCAGCCACCAGCGGTTATTCAAGGGCCGGTCCAGGAAATCAAGCACAGCACCCCGTTCAGGGCCTGCAGCTTTGTATTTCGCTACGCTGGTTTGAAGGGATACCGACTTATACAAGTCATCGCACAAGGTGATGATGCGATCTCTCCATTGCGGCATTACTTTCTTATCTGCCTGTTGTAATATTTGCTGCGCGCGGTTTATTTCATTGCCGTCATGTAGCAATAACGTACTGTTTACGGCTGCTTCCAGCGCCGCTTCTCTGATGGCACGTGCGCGGGTATACGCATCATAATAAGCCCTTAACAGGCACATCTGCCAGCGCCAGTTGCCGGATAACTCTTCGTGTGTCCGTTCCAGTTGCTGCCATAGTGTAAGCGTTGCCGTTATACCGCCGTTATCAGCGATAGCGCCTTCCCAGTTCTTTTCCAGGGCCAGGATGCCATCAGCCGCCTGTTCGGGAGGCACGGATGGGAAAAAGTAACGGGCATACTGGATCATCATATCCCTTACATTGGCCTGGCTGTTCCATCCCAGCATACTCCAGAGCATTTTATTTACATCGTCGTGCGCGCCATCGGAATAACTGATAAAGCCATCCATATAAGGCGCAATAAAACGGTAGATGTTGGCATAATACAGCGGCTGCGGATTCACCGGCTCACGGCCAAGGCTAAACGCAAAGGCGGGATCCCACCATACTACGGGATAATCGCAGCGTACGGTGTGCGTAATATCCGGGTAATGACGGATCTTATATTTCGGTGCCAAAGCGGCCCGGGTATCTTCCAGCGAAGGACTGGAAGGCCCTACTACAAGGCCTCCCAACCAGGCCGGTTTATGTTCACTGATATAGGAATAAACGAATGCGCATTCCGTGGAATCGTAGCCTTGCAGCGACAACCAGATAGCCGCTGCAGGGTGATATTTTTTCAGGGGAACCGCTAATTCCTCCAGCAACGGCAGTACCAGCTGCGGCGGGTTGTTGCCGGGATCTCCACCGGGGAAGAATATAGCATTGAGCCGCACGGACTCACGGAAAAGCGTATCGAACTGCATCAGGAAATAATGCCGCTTCATGGTATCTTTCAAATCGAAAGTAGCCGGTGTCCACACAGAGAAATCCAGGTCGTACTTTTTGCAATAGCCACTGATGCGGCGGGTCATTTCATTAGACGATACGGTGAAATGCGGTGATGCCGGCATAAACGGGATGGCTTCAATACTGTTGGCCCCGAATATGGCCAGGTCGCGGATATACTGTTCATATTGTTCCGGCGTCCATCCATCATAGGAATTGGCCAGGTTACGGTAACCGATCTGGTGCCCGCGTATAGCCTTTTCCGGTATGGCGTCCGCTTTTATATCATCCGGTAATACTACTGCATGTTGCCGGTATTCCATGTTACGGAGCAGGTATCCTGCGCCATATAACAATCCGCGGGGGCCACCGGCTTCCACAACAATGGTGCGACCAGTGGTATGGATATGATATGATTCCGGCGGGCAGGATATTATCTGAAAGATGATCACCTTACCGTTTTCAGGCGCCCGCGCTGCGATGGGCCATACGAGGCCGGTACGGCGTTTTACTTCTTCCTGTAATACCTGTGCCGCCACCTGTTTATCTTTCGATACAATAGTGAGTTGTTGCAGCACAGCACCGGTGCAAAGTAGTGGAACGAAAAACAATATGATAAGGAATCCTTTCATTACTTCATGCAGCCACCCGCTTATCAGTATTTTCTTCATAGCTATTACTTCAGGTACCACATCAGCGTGGTTTGTTTATCTGCTCCGAATACAGTAAGTGCTTTCTGGTATTGATCTTCATTGGTATCCCGTTCACCGGTAGGATAAATATAGCGTTTAGGCAACACCGTAGTAGAAGACACCGGGCCGAGTACAAATTTAGGCAACCCGGTACGGCGGTTATCAAACCAGGCTTCAGCACCTTTCAGGAAACCGGCGATCCACTTCTGACCGATGAGTTGTTCCAGTGTACCGTTGTACTTCACCGACGGCTGGTTGAAATAACCGGAGTCAATGGCCGCCTGCTCTACGCCGTAGAACTTCATGTTAGCGTGGATGCCATCGTAATAAAGGCTTTCCGCTGTTTTACCAGGTACCGTTACCTTGCCTGCCTGTGCACATTCCGCCAGGATAAAGCACACTTCTGCATAGGTGAGCATGCTGGCTTTTAACATATCGGCCTTACTGCTGCTGAATAAAGATGACAAACGCGACATATTATTCTTACCACCATTATAATCATAAGGCGCAGGAATAGCGTTGGGTACGCCTACATAAGGATTGGGATCTTTTGTCCATCCTGTCAGCGAATCCACCGGCGCTATCCATACTTTCAAACGGGGATCTTTGCGTTGCAACAATGCATCCACAATTTCCTTGCTGGGCTTACGTTTGTCAAATTCATCGAATGAGCTTCCCTGCGGGCTGCCTGGCCAGCTGTTAGCGCTCACTGCTCCCTGGTACACAATTTCTGCATTGTCTGCATTGCTTTCGAAAATGGGATATTTGTTTTTATCATTCAGGATCTCCTGCATTTCTGTAAAAGCAGCAGGATAATTTTTGGAGATGCGCAACAGCATCCGCAGGCGAAGCGAGTTGGCAAATTTCCGCCAGTTCAGGGGCTCACCTTTGTACATCACATCTGCCTTGATGTCTACCTTATCCGTATTGGCAGTAAGTTCGTCGTTCGCTTCTTTCAGCGTTTGCAGCAAAGCAGGGTATACCGCCTGTTGCTGATCGTACTTAGGATGTACGAGCTTGTCGCTTTTCAGCAGCAACGCTTCACTGTAAGGGATATCTCCAAACAGGTCTGTAATATACGCAAAGTTAAAAGCCTCCAGCACCTTGCCCACAGACACGTATTGCGGTACATTCAGCTTCCTTGCCAGGTCCATCATTTCCCGGTTAGCCGACAGCTTTGCATAGTAGCTGTCCCAGCTTTGAGGGCCCCAGTCGAACTTATCATTTCCTTCATTACGCACCATCGTGATATAACGGCCGGCAGAAGCGGGCTTATCAAAGTAAGCCTCCTTCTGGTAATCATAAGCAGTATTGATCAACACCGATGACAACAGAAATTCAGGATTGATAACTTCCGATTCATTCGGGTTTACATTGAGTTCTTCCAGTCCCTTTTCGCAGGAGGCGAAGACTACACCGAAGATCAGTATCAGGTATTTTAAAGGCATGCGTTGCATAACCATACAATTATTGGTTTAGAAATTGAAACCTACCTTAGCGCCATAAGAACGGGTATAAGGCAATCCCCAGCTGGCTACTCCCGGTGAGAAGCTGCCGTTGGAAATAGTCATGGCTGTTTCCGGGTCATAGCCTTGTTCCGCTGCCGTCCAGGTGAACAGGTTACGAGCAATCAATGACACGGTAAGGTTTCCCAGTGGCAGTTTACCCAATGTTTTCTTTGAAAAAGTATAGGTAAGCGATGCTTCCCTGAGTTTTACATAGCTGGCATCGAAAGTGGAGCGACCGTTGAAACTCCAGTAGTATTCACCGTAATAGTTTTCAGGATCGGTTACATTATCATTGAGTTTATATTTACCGTTTCCTTCGTCTATATAACCAAACAAGATCATACCGTCTGTACGTTTGTTGCCATCTGCATCTGTCCACGGTAAGCCACCTGTTTTAGGATCACGGCCCGGGACAGTGGTTTGCGTACGGCCATCGCTGAGCAGGTTTTTAGCCACATAAGAGAAGAAATTACCTCCCTGGCGCCAGTCGATCAGCACATTCAGCGTAAACCCTTTATAAGAAAAGGTATTGGTGATACCCAGCATAAAGTCGGGGTTATAGTTACCTATCTTCACATAATCATTTAACTGCTGGTAACCGCCTTCATTGCTCAGTAAAGGTTGTCCTTTGAACTCACCATCCGGCACAGTGGCCCAGGTTTGCGCATACATGTCTCCCATTTCAGCGCCTTCCTGTACCAGGAAGCGTATTCCTTCGGCACTGCCTAACTGGTAGCTGTTCAGGCCATCCAGCAGCTTAAGTACCTTATTCCGGTTGCGGGTATAGTTTAATTGCAGGTCCCAGCGGAACGGTCCTGCTACCGGTGTGGCATTCAGTCCAATCTCAATACCACTGTTCCTGATCTTACCGGCATTGGTCACCATGTTGGAATACCCGGTAGCCATGGTTACCGGTATGCGGATGATCTGGTTACGGTTTACCGTGTTATAATAAGTAAAGTCAACGCCTAATCTTCCTTTGAGGAAACGCAGATCGGCGCCAAATTCATGAGAGGTGGCGATCAGTGGTTTCAGGCGGTTGTTCTTTAATACATTGCTGATATTTGCCAGTTTCACATCGTTCCAATCCTGCCCGAAGCTGAAGGTATTATAAAGGTTATAAGGATCGGTATCACCGCCTACCTGCGCCCAGTTGGCGCGTACTTTTGCAAAGGACAGCGCGTCGGATTTAATACCGAGCATATCAGATACAATCAGGCTCAATGAAGCGGAAGGATAGAAATAGGAATTGTTTCCCGCAGGCAGTGTACTGGACCAGTCGTTACGCGCGGTAAGATCCAGGAACGCATAATTGCGGAAGCTTACCTGTCCCATTCCGTACACACTATTGATCCTTTTGCTGTACCGGCTGGAAGTATTTACTACGGTACCAGCCTTCGCATTGGCGATGTTATATAGCCCGGGTATTACCAGCGCTTCGGATTTCTGGCTGGAACCTTTACCTGTTTGGTTCATGCGGTTAGCGCCCGCAGATACAGATACAAAAAAATCTGAATTGATATTCTTCTTGTAGCTCAACAGGAAGTCGGTGTTCTGCTCCCTGAAAAATTCTGTTTCAAAAGCGTAGGCGCCGGTGGGATTCTTTATTGCGCTGAAAGGTCTTTTGCTTTCGCGGGTTTCAGAGTAGAGGTCCATACCGGTGCGGCCCATGAGCGACAGGTCTTTCGTGATCTGTATATTCAGTTCCACGTTGCCGGTCATACGATCGCGGTCGAACCCGTTGATGAACTCATATGCCACCAGGTAGGGATTATCTACAGAACCCGGCACATGTGAAAACTGTTGCAATCCTTCTCTCCCCGGCATCCAGTAGTTACGCAGCTGCCTGATATCCACGTTAGGTGTGGTAGTGTATACGATGTTGCTCACGCTACCACGGTTAAAGGTAGGGCGGTTGCCGCTGCTGTTTTTCGTATAGCCGATATTGGTACTCACCCTGATGTTGGGGTTAAGATTATACCCGGCAGCCAGGTTGATGGTATTTCTTTTCAGATCGGTATTAGGGATGATGCCTTCATTTTTCAGGTTGGTAAACGACAGGCGGAAGTTACCGTCCTTGTTATTGCCGGTAACGGCAATGTTATTGGTGAAGGTAGAGCCGGTGCGGAAGAAATCCTTATGCCGGTTGGGGTAAGCTACCCAGTCGGTAGGAACAGGTTGCCCGTTGGCGTCCAGTGGGCTGTTCCACTGCACATGTTTGGTACCTACATTCAGCCGTGGGCCCCAGGAGGCATCGGAAACTGTTTCATCAGAGCCTTCGCGGTCGCCGGAACCAAATTCATTCTGGAACTTAGGGAACAGCCAGGGCTGATCGAACATAGCGCTGGAGTTCACCGAAACGCCCAGTCCTTTTGCAGCGCCGTAACCGGATTTGGTGGTGATGAGGATCACGCCGTTGATAGCGCGGGAGCCATACAAAGCGGAGGCGCTGGCGCCTTTCAGTACGGAGATGCTGGCGATATCATCGGGGTTGATATCGGAGATAGTGCTGCCGTAGTCTACTACTACCTGTCCTACCGGTTGTTTCGGATTACGTACCGCCGGCGCAATGGGAATACCATCCACTACATACAGGGGCTGGTTATAGCCTTCCAGGCTGCTTTGCCCGCGGATGGTTACCAGCGAGGTGGCGCCCGGATCTGAGCTGGTGCTTCTTACATTTACACCGGTTACTTTACCGGATAAGGCGTTGGCGATATTCACTTCTTTCACGGTACTTACCTGGTCGCCTTTCAGGGTGGCAATAGAATAACCGAGTGCTTTTTCCTGGCGTTTGATACCGAGGGCGGTTACCACCACATCATCCAAACTGCGCACACTGGCTGTTAGCTGCACCTGCAGTGTACCGTTTCCTGCGGCTACTTCTTTAGCCTGGTAGCCTACAGAGCGGAATACGAGAATAGCATTGCTGCCGGCTACCTTGATGCTGAACTGTCCGTCTACATTGGTGGCGGTACCATTCGTTGTTCCTTTTTCATGCACGCTCACACCGGGAAGCGGCACGCCGCTTTCGTCGGTAACGCTTCCTTTAATAACTACTTCCTGTGCGCTGGCGCTTGCAGTTTCCCCGGCAGCGGAGCGGATAGCATAATCACGATCGCTTAGTTTAACTGCCTGCAAACCCAACGGGGCAAGCATTTTCAGCAATTGTGATTCCAGGTTGGCGTCTGTAACACGGGTTTGTTTCCCTGCTACAAATTTATCCGCCACCTGTGTAGGCGAATAATTAAAGCTGATGTTAAACCTTGTTTCAAGGTTGGTCAGCATCTGGCGGAGTGGGATAGTTCCTGCTTCCCCCGGCGTATCGCCGCTTCTTACCATCAGTTGCTGTGCACTTGCGGTGGTGGCCAGCAGCAGCAATAATAGCAGCGTTGCGCTCCAGGGAGCATAAAGCTTCGTAAAGCTCTTTTGCATAACTGTAAATTTTTAAGACCTTATTCAAAAATGATGACTGAATTGTTTTGTTTCATTTTCAGCTGATGCACCGTAGCCATTGCTTTCAGGAGCATGGCAGGGTTATCAGCGGGGCCTGAACCGGTAAATAACAGGCCTTCCGTTTGCTTATTCCTGAACTGAATCCTGTAGCCGTATATATCTTCCAGTTGCTGCGCAATATTTATCAATGGTGTGTTCCTGAAAAGGAGACGGTGTTGTTTCCAGGCGGTAAGCATGGCCGGATCCGCCTGCAGCCGGTGATGCTCTCCCGGTTTGAAATACATCATATCTCCCGGCTTCATATCCAGGCTATCGTTCACTACTATCTTTCCTTCTTCCAGTAATACTTTCACCTGTTCATGACGATGATACACATTAAAGGCGGTACCTTTTACTTCAATAGTTACCTGCGGCATCAGTACCCTGAACTTAGGATGCAGTCCTGCGGGTGATTTGGATACATTAAAATAGGCCTCTCCGTTCAGCGTTACTGTTCTTATATTTTCCTTTGTCCATTTACGGGGATAAGAGATGGATGAATTAGCATTCAGCTGCACCATAGAACCATCGGGAAGCTGCACTGTTCTGGTTTCCCCGAAACCGGTTTGTACCATCATATTTTCTATAGGCGCTTCCTCACGCGATATATACCGGATACCGGCAAACAGCAACAATGCAGCAGCAGCTGCGGCCATGGCATAGTACCATTGCCTGCGCGGGCGTTCGTTATTTTTTTTAATAACGGGTTCGTCCAGCAACTGGTCTATCCGGCCTTTAACCGCGTCCATTTCTTCCCGGCTTATTTCGTTGGTGCGGAACCGTAATGCCAGCACCAGCGCCCGTGCATCCTGCAGCGCCGCCTCCTTTTCCGGGTGCGCCGGTATCCAGCTTTCGCAGAAAGCCGCATTTGTTCCCTCCAGCACCCATGCACGGAATGAAGCGTCACCAGCAAAATCTGCCGCTTCGAATTGACTATAATTCATAAAAAAGTACCTTGTACAATAAGAAGAGTCACGGGACGGGAAAATGCCCTCACGGATTTTAATTTTTTTTTGCGAAGGTTGTCTGACTCCGGAGTCAGACAAAATCCGCTTAGCGGAGCATAAGGGCGGCCTCGTTCTGCGCCAGCAATTCCTTTAGTTCGGCGATGGCGCGGTATATCAGGGTGCGGGCGTACTTTACTTCTTTTAATACCATGATGTCGGCGATTTCTTCGTAAGACAAGCCTTCGTAAAAACGGAGATAGATGGCTTCTTTCTGGCGGAGGGTGAGGGCATCCAGTTTTTGTTGCAGCAGCCGGGTAGTTTGTTCGGTGCGTTGCCGGTTGATGAGGATGCTTTCAGGGGAAAGTTCAAGGGCGAAGCCGGAGGCGGTTCCTTCCTCCAGGCTGGCAGGTCCGTGGGCCGACTTATCGAGGTAGCGGAACAGTTTTCTCCGGGCGGATACCAGCAGGTAGCTTTTGAGGTTGACAGGAAGTGAAAGGCCGGCTCTTTGCATATATAGCTGTGAGAAAAAATCCTGCAACATATCCTTTACCAGCGCACGGTCTGTTGTGAACCGTATACAGTACCGGAACAGCAGCGGGAAATAGCGCCGGTATATCTCCCCGAAGGCCTCCCGGTCTCCGTTACAGAGCCGGGCCCAAAGGAACTGTTCATCTTGCTGAGGATTGTATGGGCTGGTTGACATCTATTATGTGAATTAGCATAAGGATCTTTTACTAAGCTACACATTGGCCGGTTCCCATCATAACTTCCTGTCAGAAATAACATCGATTTAATGTGAAGGCAAAGGCGCCGGCATCACTTCCCGGATCTGTAAACGCTCGCACCAACCTTTGAAATCACGGTAGATCTGCTGTAGTGTTTCCTTCTGTTCCGGCGTTAGTTCCAGCGCATGAGCGCGGCTGATAGTACGCACCGGGAACCCTCTTAACTGCAGGAAATATTTTGCGCTCAACGGGTAGGCAACATGGATCAGCGGATCTACCCGTTGTAATTCAGATTGTATCCATTGCACGTCTTCCTGCCTGCTTTCATCGTTTACATGGTTACACAACCACACCAGTATTTCAGGATAAAAATTCCCGGAGATGGACGACATACCGGCCGCTCCCATCTGCATGGATGCTACTGCGTTGGGTGTATGCGCATCGTAGAACTCCAGCCTGCTGCCGGCTGTTACCGCCAGTTTGGCGCGCACGCTTTCCACCTTGCAGGAAGTATCTTTATGATAAATAAGACGGTTGGTGGCCAGCAATGTTTGCAGTATTTCCGGTGTGATCACTCTCTTGTAAGGCGCAGGACATTCGTATAAGCCTAAAGGAATATTGCCGGTGAGCGAAAACATTTCTTCAAATCTTTGCAGCAATACCGTATCCGGTTCATCTACATTGGCAAAATGCCCGGTGATCATGATCACGGAGTCTACACCGGTATCGTAGATCTTTTGTGTAAACAATGCTTTGTCTTTTATGGTAAGCCCAAATGAACCGGTGGCTACCACCGGTGCACGGCCGTTCACATACCGCACTACGTGTTCCGTAAGCGCCAATCGCTCATCCTCGCTGATACTGTACATTTCAGACGACAGGCAATTGGCGAAGAAGCCTTTCACGCCTGCCTCCAGGTAAAAATCTACCAGGTGTTCCACCATGTCATGATCAATCTGCGCTTTCAAATTAAAAGGGGTGATCATCACTGGTACGAATTTCTTTTGCATAACAAACGGGTTTAAAAAAGATCAGGAAGTTTTAAGGCGTTGCAGGCGTGATAAAAGCGTGCCCGCCAGGAATATTGATAAAGTACCCACCACGATGATCATATGCGCGTGCAAAGGACTGCGCAGATTCACCCATCCGGCGGGCAGGTATTTTGATAACGACATCCACAGGATCACGATAATACCAATGATAGTAGCGGTAACTGCCGTGGTATTTTTTGTTTTGGAGATGATGCCCAGCAAAAACAATCCCAGCATACCTCCTGCAAAAATGCCGGATAACTCCCACCACATATCGAGGATGCTTTTTACGCCAATCATGGAAATGCCAAAAACAATGGCCAGCAAACCCGATAAGGCAGTAGCGATATACAATACCCGCATCTCCCGCGCAGGAGTGATTTTCGGATCGGCATAGCGCTGGTAAATATCTTTCAGAAAAACAGTAGCTGTACTGTTCATACCACTGCTCACAGTGCTCATGGCGGCAGATAATATCGCCGCTACAATGAGGCCCATGAGTCCTTTTGGTACTTTACTCACCATAAACCAGGGCAGCACCTTATCGCCGTAATCCGCCGGTTGCAGGGAGCCTAACGGTACCTGTCTTTCTGCAGCCACCTGCTGTTTCAGCGCCAGCAATGCTTCGGGATGCTGTTGCGCATACGCATACAAAGCAGTACCTATAAAAAAGAACACCATGCTTACGGGCACATACCAGTATACACAAAGCCATATGCTGCGCGAGGCTTCTTTTTCTGAACGGGCGGTATGATAGCGCTGTACATAGTTCTGATCCATCCCGAAGTTGTTCAGGTTGATAAAGAACCCGTAGAGGAACACCACCCAGAAAGTAGAGGTGCTGAAATCGCGCAGGGAGAAGCTTCCCAGGGAAAACTTCCCATCCGCCATTCCTATCTGCCAGATATCTTTCACCCCATTATTCATTCCTGTGATCACAAGCCACAGGATCACGATAGCGCCGGCAGTTTTTACGATGCCCTGCAGTACCTCTGTCCATATCACTGCTTCCATGCCACCCAGTACGGTGTATATAATTATGCATATGCCTGTAACGGTCATGATAGTACGCATTTCCAAACCGGTGAGCGCCTGCAATGCCAGCGCTACCCCGAAAAAGATAGAGCCCATCCTTGCTAATTGCATCAAGATAAAACAAACCATGGCATAGGTTCTGGCCCATGGACCAAAGCGATGCTCCAGGTGTGTATAGGCGCTTACTTCTCCGCTGCGGCGGTAAAACGGTACAAAATATTTTGCCGCCACAAATGCCGCCAGCGGCATCGACAAACTGAATACAAACGCATTCCAGTTACTGCCAAATGATTTTCCCGGTACGCCGAGAAATGTATTACTGCTTAAAAACGTTGCATACAACGAAAGCCCCAAAGCCCAGCCCGGTATGGTTCCGGATGCTGTGGTAAATTGTGCCGCGTTGCCGTTCTTCCGTGAAAACCATACCCCTACTCCGATCATACATAGCAGGTAAATGGCGATTACAGCCAGATCAATTATTGGCAGTTGATGCATAACGATAGATAAACCAATTTCAATACGTGGATAAAAATATTACAGCCGTTACACGAAGATTGCTATTTTTTACGGATCAAACAATGTTGAATGTTATGAAAAGAATAGCTTAAATTACTATTACGATGAACAACCTGGCAGCCAACACACCGACCACCTGGAACTTACCTGATCACCTGAAACGCAAGCTGGAAAAGCATCCGCTTGGAAAGAACCTTTTCATTACCACTATCGGGCTTTACCCGGAAAATGCCGCCAGGGAAATCAGTGAGCCAAAAGGCGTTCCTGTGTATACCTTATTATATGTAACACATGGAAAAGGATGGCTGGAAACCGGGAAAAAGAAAACGCCCATCAAGTCCAATCAATACCTCATTTTCCCCAAAGGCGCCGCTTTCAGATCGGGCCCTGCGGCAGACGAGCCATGGAGGATCTACGCCGTACAGTTTTCCGGTAAGCTGGCCGATGAAATATACACTTATCTTGGCACCGGCTTAAAGCCGCATACCATTCCGCCACTGGTAGGACGTAATGCACAGTTCGATGATATCCTCCACCATCTGGACCTCATGAATAATATAGAGAACCTGCTATATGCTAATTTCCGGTTCTATAGTTTCCTGGGCACTTTCCGGCTTACGGTATTCAATTATATGAAGAAGGGCGCCGATAATATTATTGAACAGTGTATACAGCTGATGAAGCAGAAACTGGATCAGCACCTTACCCTGGCCGACCTTTCCAGGGAAACCTGTATTTCCGCGTCGTACCTGTCAGCCCTCTTTAAAGAAAAAACACGCTACTCTCCCATCCAGCTGTTTACCTCGCTGCGGATGCAGAAGGCCAGCCAGCTGCTGAAAGATACCCACCTTACCGTAAAGGAAATTGCCAGGGAAATGGGCTACCCCGACCAATACACCTTTTCCAGGTCGTTTAAACTGATCATGGGGGTATCGCCCAAAAAATTCAGGGATAAAGGATAAATGATATTAACCAATTGTTAAGCAGTGAGGGATGTGGCGTTTCAAAACGAATATATAGAAGGAACGAAACTCCTTCCATCATTTAATACCAACACACATGCGCTTTTTTATCCCCCGCTATCTATTCCTTGTGCTGCCTGTATTTTGTTTACTTACAGGCGCCTGTAAAAAAGATAAGCCTGCAACACCCGAAAAATCGCCTAAATACGACCTGGTAAAGGGTACCTGGAAGCAACAGGACATTGTACTGGCGGTAGACGTTAAACTGAATAAACAGAACATTCCCAAAGGCACCAGCATCCTTGCACTGGCTCCCCTGCTGGGACCCGGCGGCGCCCTCTTTACCTGTACGGCA
>JBCNPS010000102.1:0-16146 GCA_039593235.1 Chitinophaga sp.
GCCGGCCTGAACCAGCTACAGAAGAAAACCCTAAAAGGGCGCGCGCTAAAAAGGCTGCTGAAAAAGAAGAAGGCGAAACAGGCGCTGAAGAAAAAGCACCTAAAAAAGCCAAAGCAAAGAAAGATGACGCACCGGCCGCAGAAGGTGAAGAACCTAAGAAAGCTGCCAAGCCACGCAAGAAGAAAACAGAAGAATAGTAAGAATCAACATTGGCTGGTGATGAAAACAATCACCAGCCGGCAAAATATTTCAGGCTTCTATTTACAGCACTTATTGCCTGTAAATAGAAGCCTGAATCATTTATTAGCACGGCAAGGTTAGGCTTAGTTTACAGCACTCATTCCCTGTAAATAGGAGCCTGAATTTATTAGCACAGCAGGTTTAAGCTCAGTTTACAGTACTCATTGCCTGTAAAACAGAAGGCTGAATTATTTACTGGCACAGTAAGGTTAGGCCCAGTTTACAGCACTCATTACCTGTAAACAGAAGGCTGAATTATTTATTAGCACAGCAAGGTTAGGCCTAGTTTACAGTACTCATTCCCTGTAAACAAAAGCCTGAATTATTTATTAAAACAGTAAACCATAGGCTCACAGGGCGGAAATCGCTTACCGGAAAGGACCAGCCGGAATTTGGTATCCCCCGATATTTAACGATTCTTTTAGCCGGAAACACCTGGCATTCCCGCAAAAATGCCTAAATTTCTATATCCGAAAATTTAAAAAATAACAGATAGCATGGATACACTAAGTGCAGATATAAAGCAACTACCGCGCACATTTCTCCCGGAAGATTTTAAAGTAACTACCTGGGATACCCTGCAGCCTTACTTTGAAGCGCTGAAAGATAGAAATATTAATAGCGTGGCTGAGCTGGAAAAATGGCTTAAAGATATGAGCGAACTGGAAGCAGTTATCAGCGAAGATGCCTGCTGGCGGCAGATCCGAATGACCTGCGATATTACCGATAAATCACTCGAGGAGGCCTTCGCTTATTTCTGTATGGAAATTCAGCCCAAACTGCAGCCTTATGCGGATGCGCTCAACAAAAAACTGTTGGAAAGCCCGTTCGTAAAGGAACTGGATCAGGACCTGTATAAAACCTATCTCCGTAACGTACAGAAACAGGTGAAACTGTTCCGGGAGGAAAATATTCCTATCAATGCGGAACTGAGTGTGATGGCCCAACAGTACGGCGTTATTGCAGGCAAAATGACCATCAAAGTAAATGACAGGGAATACACCCTGCAACAGGCTGCCAAATTCCTGGAGAACAGCGACCGCTCCCTGCGCGAAGAAGTGTTTACCAAAACAGCCGCACGTCGCCTGGAAGACCGGAAAGCACTTGACGACCTGTACACCGGGCTGATCTTAAAGCGCGACCAGGTGGCAAAAAATGCCGGCTTCACCAATTACCGCGATTATAAATTTGAAGAACTGGGCCGCTTCGATTATACGAAAGAAGACGCCTTCCAGTTCCATGAAGCCATCAAGGCGCATATTGTTCCCTTAGTACAACAGATCCTGGAAAAGCAAAAAGAAAAATTGCAACTGGATACGTTACGTCCGTGGGATACAGAAGCAGAACCGGTAGGTGTAAAGCCACTGGAGCCATTCCACACAGGAGAAGAACTGATAAATAAAGCCATTGCCACTTTTGATGAACTGGGTCCCTTCTTCGGGGATTGCCTGCGCGTGATGAAAAAAATGGGCCGGTTCGATCTTGAAAGCCGTAACGGTAAAGCGCCCGGCGGTTACAATTGCCCGCTGGCGGAAACAGGCGTGCCTTTCATTTTTATGAACGCAGCCGGACAAATGAAAGATCTCACCACTATGGTGCATGAAGGCGGTCATGCTGTGCACTCATTCCTCAGTCATCACCTGGCGCTGAGCGCCTTCAAGGAATATCCTATGGAAATAGCCGAGGTAGCCAGCATGAGCATGGAATTGTTTACAATGGATTCCTGGGATATTTTCTTTGACGACGAAACGCAGCTGCGCCGCGCGCGTTTGCAGCAGCTGGAAAGAGCCATCACTATTTTCCCATGGATTGCCACTATTGATAAGTTCCAGCACTGGATCTACGAACACCCGCAGCATACCACGGAAGAACGTACTGCCAAATGGCTGGAAATACTGGGTGAGTTCTCCCCTGCTGTGGTGAACTGGAGCGGCCATGAAGATTACCGCGCCATCACCTGGCAAAAACAACTGCACCTGTTTGAAGTGCCTTTCTATTATATAGAGTATGGTATTGCACAGCTGGGCGCTATTGCCATGTGGAAGCAATTTAAGGAGAACAAAACACAGGCGCTCAATAACTACGTACAGGCATTAAGTTTAGGGAATACCAAAACATTGCCCGAGTTATACAAAGCTGCAGGAATAAAATTTGATTTTTCTCCGGCCTATGTGAAGGAGCTGGCCGATTTCGTGAAAGCGGAAATAGAGAAGATATAGTAAGAATGCCTTTGCTAATGTTACGCTCCGGTGGCATTAGCAAAGGCATTTTTTTATTTGCAGGATTTACAAACCCCACTCACCACCACTTCCACATTATGCGCGGCATAACCTTTCGGAAGCTGTATCTGCGGCACATCCGTTTCATCTAAACAAATGGTATTGCCACATTCCTCACACTTGAAGTGAATATGATGATCGTGGTGATCATGTTCCGAACATTCCGACTTGCATAAAGCGTAACGTACGGATGTATCTGTAGTAGGTATTTTATGAATGATCCCTTTATCAAGGAATGTTTGTAGCGTGCGGTATACGGTTACACGGTCGAACGACTGACCCGCCAGTTTCTCAAAATCGCTGTGTTCCAGCGCACCGTTGCTTTTCATAAACAGTTCCAGGATCTTTGTCCGGGTTTCTGTTACACTCAGTTTGCTTTCACGCAGTATACTGGCAATTCGTTCTGTTATTTGTTGTTTGGTGCCCATGATGAAAAAACTTTATTCTTCCATTAAACGGTCTATGTCTTCAATCAATTTATTAACATCCTGGTTTTTTGTGCCTTCGTACAAACCACGGATCTGTCCTGTTTTATCTACCAGGGCAAACCATTGTGTATGCACAAAATCTTCTTCCCCGGTATATACGCCGTCGTCTACCAGGTAAGCCTGCCTGGCCATCCGGTAAAGTTGTTTCTTATCGCCGGTAAGGAACCACCAGTTTTTGGAATCGGCGCCATGTTTGGCGGCGTATGCTTTCAGAACGGGTACACTGTCGTGTTCCGGGTCTACCGTATGGGAAAGGATCAGGAAGTTGGGATTGTCTTTATACTTCGCATATACTTTGTCCATATTGGCATTCATCTTCGGACAAATACCGGTGCAGGTGGTAAAAAAGAACTCAGATACGTAAATTTTACCGTCAACATCTGCCTTTGCTTTAGTGTGGCCGTCCTGGTCGGTAAAGGAAAACCCGGGAACAGTGTGTCCGGGCGCTCCCAGAACGGGCAGTTTGTCTTTTCCAAAGAAGGTGCCTGTTTCCCCTTTGATAACATAACCGGCATAGCCCAGGAAACCCGCGCTCAGCACTACAAAAAATGAGATCAGTATAATTGCTTTCTTCGACATAGGTATAATCCCCTGTTTAAATTCAATACACAAAGGTAGCACATAGTTGACAGATGCCCATCAGTGCCATCCACCTGTTATTTTTTTAACACGACTGCAACATTTTACAATTGAGAAAATAAATTATCTGAATAAAGTAACTATTTTATTTTGCAACATTGTTGCAAATTTACGTAGTTTTGTCCGGATAGAAAAACGGGAATATGGAAGTGAATATTTTAAAGAAGATGAGTTTGGACACCATTGGGATCGGGGCGTCTTTATTGTGTGCCGTGCATTGCGCCTTACTTCCCCTGCTGCTTACGGTATTGCCATTGATGGGATCGCATGTATTGGGAAATGAAAAACTGGAGTATGGCCTGTTATCATTTTCCTTTGGAATAGGATGCTGGTCGCTGGGCCGGGGATATTTCAGGCAGCACCGGCGCATAGCGCCCCTGCTGATCTTTACCGCGGGGTTTGCCTTATTGCTGGGCGGCCATTTTGGTTTTGCCGGCGGTTTCTGGGAACCGGTTATCATTTTTGCCGGCGCGGCAGGAGTAATGGGAGCGCATATATTAAACCTGCAGCGTTGCCGGCAATGTAATACAACGAAGCATCGTACAGCCGGTAATTTAAGAGTAAAACAGCAGTTGCCGGTTAAAGGGTTGTAAACGTCTGAAAACATACCTATAGCAATATAACTAATCACATATGGAGAAATTACCTGTTACGGTGCTGAGTGGTTTCCTCGGCGCGGGGAAAACTACTTTGCTTAATCACGTGCTGCACAACCGCGAAAATCTTCGTGTAGCCGTTATTGTTAATGATATGAGTGAAGTGAATATCGATGCGCAACTGGTGAAGAATGAAAACACATTACACAAAACGGAAGAACGCCTGGTAGAAATGAGCAATGGTTGTATTTGTTGCACTTTGCGGGAAGATCTGCTGAAAGAAGTGGCGGCACTGGCTGCAGAAAAACGGTTTGATTACCTGCTGATAGAATCTACCGGCATTTCAGAACCTATCCCGGTAGCTCAAACCTTCTGCTACCAGGATGAAGTCAATGATGTAGACCTCACTAAAGTAAGCCAGCTGGATACGATGGTAACGGTGGTAGATGCCTATAATTTTATCCGTGATTACAGCAGCATGTCGTTGCTGCAAGACAAAGGCTTAACGGACGACGCAGCCGACCGGCGCACTATTGTAAACCTGCTGACCGACCAGGTGGAATTTGCCAATGTAATTGTACTGAATAAGTGTGATCTCGTAACAAAAGACCAGCTGGGCAACCTGAAAGCGGTATTACGTAAACTAAACGCCACAGCCAGGATCGTGGAAAGTATCAAAGGCCAGGTACCGCTGAAAGAAATACTGCATACCGGTCTTTTTGATTTTGATACTACCTCGCAAAGCGCCGGCTGGCAAGCCGAACTGGAGAATGAACACAGCCCTGAAACGGAGGAATACGGTATTTCCTCTTTTGTATATCGCAGTCGTAAACCTTTTCACCCGGAGCGATTCTGGCAGTACATCAATGAAAAATGGCCAGGCAATATTATCCGCAGTAAAGGGTTGTTCTGGCTGGCCTCCCGGCCGGATATTGCCGTGAACTGGAGCCAGGCGGGCGGCTCGCTGCGCGCCGAAAAGGCCGGCTACTGGTGGTGCGCCATCCCGCGTACACAATGGCAAATGGATCCTGAAACGTATGAACTCATTACCAGCCGCTGGGATGCACGTTTTGCAGACCGGTATAATGAACTGGTGATCATCGGGCAGGAGCTCGATACGCACGATATTATCATTGATCTCGACAGCTGCCTCTGCACAGAATCTGAAATCAAAGATCTCCAGAAAGGTCATCTTTTTAAAGATCCTTTTCCTGAAATTTAGATTAATCTAAAAAATAATTAAGGTAAGTATAAAAAATAGAAGATAGTTTTGTAAAAATTGGAAGTGTAATCCATGTTACTATCCGTGAAAACACTATGCTAAGTTTAAAACCTACATTTCGTATACGCATGAAACAACTATCTACTTTACTATTTTTATTACTATTATTCGTAACTAACGCATATGCCCAGCAAGGTATAGTGAAAGGTGCGGTTGTTAACAAAGACGGGAAGCCCGTACAGTTTGCCAACATTGCCATTCCCGCGCTGCATACCGGCGCCACCGCCGATCAGCAGGGACTTTTTATCATTAAAAATCTGACGGCAGGTACTTATGATATCAAAATATCAATGGTAGGATACCAAACGGTTAAATTGAAGAAACAAATTACAGCAGCACAGGCAACCGTATTGAACATTATGCTGGAAGAAGACCTGTCGAAGCTGGAAGAAGTAGTAGTAACAGGGGTTTCCCGCGCTACTGCTGTCAGGAAAAATCCTATACCCATTGCCGTTATTGGTAAGCGCGAAATGAACATGAACGTAAATAATAACATCATTGACGCTATTATCAAAGGAGTGCCGGGTGTAAGTGCGGTAACCACCGGCCCTAATATTTCAAAACCGTTTATCCGGGGACTTGGGTACAACCGTGTACTTACACTGTTCGATGGTGTGCGGCAGGAAGGACAGCAATGGGGCGACGAGCACGGAATTGAAATAGACCAGTACGGAATTTCCAGGGCGGAAGTGGTGAAAGGCCCTGCCAGTCTTACCTACGGCTCAGACGCCCTGGCCGGTGTTATTAATATGATCCCCGATATCCCAGAATTAACGCCAGGCAAATTACAAGGCAGCTTCCTTACAGATTACCACAGCAATAACGGCATGATAGGCTCATCGCTGGGACTGGCTTACCGGCAAAACGACTGGAAGTATGTATTTCGCGGCACCGCAAAAGCTGCACACAACTATCGTAACAGCGTGGATGGATTTGTATATGGCACCGCATTCCGGGAGTATAACCTGACAGCGTTGGCAAGGGTCGATAAATCGTGGGGATATTCCCAGTTTGGTGCTACACTCCACGATAATACCCAGGAAATTCCCGATGGTAGCCGGGATTCCCTGACCCGGAAATTTACGAAGCAGGTGAAGGAAGATGATGATATAAAAGATCGTCCGCTGGTGCCTGACAATGAGCTGCGTACCTACACCATTAATCCGTTGCATCAGCATATCCAGCATTACCGGGTGTACAACCGTTCCAAATGGGCCTTGGGCGCCGGCGATATTAATACCATGATAGGCGTACAACAAAGTATCCGCCGGGAGTATAATCACCCGGAGATGCCTGCACAGCCTGGGTTGTACGTGGTGCTGAATACCCTGAACTATGATGTGCGCTATAACCTGCCTGTTTTAAATGGCCTGGAAACAACGGTTGGGGTAAATGGAATGTACCAGCAGAACAGGAGCAGGAATGGAACCGATTTTCCTATTCCCGATTATAACCTGTTTGATATAGGCGGGTTTGTTTTTGCCAGGAAATCTTTTGGTAAGGTAGATGTATCCGGTGGTATCCGCTACGATAGCCGCTCTATTCGCTGGAACAACTTCTATGTTGGCCCCAATAAGGAGAATGGATTTGAGCGGCATGTACAGTTGCCGGATACTGCAGGGGCGCATCTGCAGTTCCCTTCTTTCAATAAACAGTATACGGGCATTTCCGGCAGCCTGGGCGCTACCTGGAACATCAGCGAACGGGTGCTGGTAAAAGCCAATATTGCACGGGGGTACCGCGCACCGAATATTACAGAGATCGGCTCCAATGGCCTTGATCCGGGGGCGCATATTGTATACCTCGGCAACCGCGGATTTAAACCGGAATTTAGTTTACAGGAAGACATCGGGGTGCAGGCCTGGCTGCCAGATGCAGATATCAGCCTGGAGTTGTTTAATAATAATATTGAGAATTATATTTACCAGGCAAAATTGTACGATGATGCCGGAAACCCCGTGGTAATAGTACCGGGGAACGCTACCTATAAATACCAGCAATCTGCAGCCCGGCTGTTTGGCGCGGAACTGACTGTAAATCTTCACCCGAGGGATATTGCCTGGCTCACTATGAATAACAGTATGTCTTATACGCAGGGACGCAACCGGAATACGGAGCTGATCAGCAAGTATGGAAACGAGGCGCGTTATTTACCGTTTATACCTCCCACGCATATACGCAGCGGACTGAAAGCTACCACACAGCGCAATTACGGGATATTCACCAAAGCATATGCCCGCGTGGAAGCGGATATCATTGCTGATCAGCCACATTTTTACGGAGTGGACGACACTGAAACATTTACACCGGGATATACGCTTTTTAATATTGGCGCAGGCACCGGGATCCTTAATAAGAAAGGGAAAACGGTTTGCGAAATATTCCTGCAGCTGGATAATGTTGCCAATGTGGCCTATCAGGCCAACATGAACCGGTTGAAGTATTTTGAGTACTACAGCTCCTCCCCTAACGGACGGCTGGGGATTTATAATATGGGAAGAAATTTCAGTGCAAAAGTGATTGTTCCTTTTTAAACAGGGTTACCAGAGTTTGAGCCCCATTTTAATACCTATATGGAGACTGGGCAATACGCTTACCATTTTCCCGTCGTTCAGGGATACTTTGTCTTCATCGAAATGATAGGTATTATATTTATAGATCTTACTGCGGATGCCTACACCGATAAACGGATCAAGAATGAAGCGGTCTTTTTTGAACTGCCGGCCTACCAGCAGCTGCAAACCTATTACCGTTTTATCCCCGGAGTTGGTGTAGGTAACATTCCCCACCGTATTATCTTCGTTAGGATAGAAAACTTTTTTAACGAATACCACCGGTTCAAAATAGGTACCGGCTGCCCGTGAAGGCGACATTTCCTGTGAAATAAGGTAGAGGCGGGCGCCTACCCTGAAGCCGAGTCCCCGGCCATCCACAAACTGTTCTGTACTGATGTCGGGTTTCTTTTGACCGATGTCGATCTTTTTAGCCAGCACATAATCCGGATAGTCGGTATAAATACCACTGATACCAAACTCAAGACTGAATTTGTCGGTTATTTCCTGTTCCAGGTAAATATCGAGTTCATTAATTAAGGTGGTGGGATTTACTTTGAGAAAGGTGTTTTTGCCCAGTTGTTTCTTACCGTCCTGTGCGAAGGACGATAAAAAAAACGAACAGGATAACCATATTAGCAGCAGTGTCTTTTTCATACAGTTGTAAGGGTTAGACTGGCTTCAAAACCTTTATCCAGGCGTGTGTCAGCTTTCAGAACCGGTCAATAATCGTTCCACAATTACCGGAAACCATTGGTGTTCCAGCGCCTGCACTTTGCGTGCCACTGACTCGGGTGTATCTTCCGGCGTAACGATAATACGTTCCTGCAGGATCGTTTCGCCATCGTCATATTTTTCATTTACGAAGTGGATAGTGATACCGCTTTCTTTTTCCCCTGCGGCTATCACGGCTTCGTGCACAAAGTGACCATACATGCCTTTCCCGCCAAATTTTGGCAGCAGGGCCGGGTGAATATTAATAATGCGGTTAGGAAAAGCCTGTACCAGGTTGGCTGGAATTTTCCATAAAAAGCCGGCCAGCACTACCAGGTCGATCTGCAGTTCCTTTAATAACAGGATATATTTATCTGAATGGAAAAAAGCCTCCTTTTCAATTAGTATGGTAGCAATTCCTTCGCGTTCGGCTATCTGTAAAACACCGGCTCCGGGTTTGTTACATACAATTACAGTAACCCTGGCCTTATCTGAATGTTTGAAATGATCTATAATTTTCTGCGCGTTGCTTCCTGCACCCGATGCGAATATGGCAATATTTTTCAAAATCTCCTGCTATTTAAGTAGGATACAAAAATAGATAATTAGCAGGGATTTGAGAGAATGAATATAAAGGAGTACCCAATATGCCCCGGGGCAGCTTCACACATGAGTAGAAATGGGACAGTGCATACTTCTGACATGCATAAAAGGTGGACTTGATCCGCATATGAGGTGGACTTGAACAGGAAAGGATTTAGCCAGGAAATTGGGCGTGGCCTGCTTTGGGGCTGCCTTTGAGGTGGATTGGGGCTCCTTGTTTTTGTTGCCTCTAATATGGAACTGATCCACCTTAGCCCTGCCTGTTTTTAACCAACCTTTAAGGCAGGCCCTGATCCTGCCTCTTCCTGTTTTGTGCTGCCTTTAATGTGGCCTGGTTCGCGCTATCCTTATTTGAGATATTCACCGCAGCCCTGGTATGTTTTGTCTTTTACCTGTACCTGTACGCTGTTGGGTTTCATCAGGCCGCTCATATCGTCAATGCAAATGGTGTTCCGGATACTTACCGTGATACCGGGAGTGGTATATACCTTTAAGGTATCTGTATTGGGGTTGGCCCGGGGCAGGGTTACCAGGAGGCTGTCGCCATTAATATTATTGAAGTGTATTTTTTTATTGTCGAGGTCCAGGGTCCAGCCGGGTTCGTTGCCGTTGGCAGTGAACCGGATGCCGGCCTTTGATTTATCTTCCAGGAGTTGCCTGCGGTCGCCGCCTTCTACAGGTTTGAGGATATAGTTGCCGGCCAGCATGCCTTCGATCCGTTTGCCTTTGGTATCGAGGAGGAGTAGTTTCCCTTCGGCCGCCAGGAAGGAACTGCTGTCTGTTTTCTTCAGGATCATCACCGTAGAGTCGGAAGTTTGTTTCCAGGTGCCGGTTTCCACGGTGGCTATGCCCTGGCCCCTTCCCCGGTAGGCCACCAGTTCACTGAAGGTATGGTCGTTAAACAGGCTGATCTGGTAATCCATACCGGGGCAGTCGGCGCAAGGCAGGGTACCCTGGTAAGTGCCGTTGATAACGGTGGGAGTACTTTTACCCGGCGTGGTATTTTGCGCAGTGCTGTCGTTCCCCGAAGAGGTGGTATTATTATTACAGGCCATGAAGGCGGTAAGCAAAACGGGGAATATGAGATTTTTTTTCATGGGATCGGTTTTTTAATGGCAGATTGAACATTCTGGTCTGCCGGCAGGTTATTATGGTAAAAATAACAACTCTCACAGAAAATTAACTGTGCTGACAGATAATATATTATATTGTGTGATAAGGGATATAGGGGACCACTATTTGATTTTCATCTGCATATATTATAATTATATCCCCGCAAACCTTGCCCCACGTTATGATGTAGACGTGCGCCCACAAAGGAATTAAACTTTCAATCAAAATAATAAGTTCTGAAAGGAAATATCAGGTGAAGTATTCAAATAGGCCAGCAGTAAGACTTTCGGCTCAATCGTTGCTTAAAAAACAGATTTAAAACAGCACGCTATAAGACAATAATTTTTTTTAATTGTTGGTAAATTGTCAACATTCTGTCTTATTTTTGCTGGCACTTTTAAGAAACTTTAGGTCAAATCTAAACTATATAGGCTGTGTATCGTCGTGTTTCCATTCTTTTGCGCAAGCATTTTGTGAGTGTGCTTATTCTATGCGCTAGTATAGTAATTCCGTTTTCTTCCGTTAAGGCAGCGGATCCTGCGAAGGGTAAAGCATTATTCCAAACAAATTGCGCTTCCTGCCATAATGTCCACAAGAAGCTGACAGGTCCTGCATTAGCGGGAGTAGAAGATCGCTGGCCCGATAAGAAATTATTGCACCAGTGGATCCACAACTCCGCTTCTGTACTTGCCACGGGGGACAAATATGCTAATGACCTCTTCAATCAGTACAACAAGACTCAGATGACCGCTTTTCCTCAGTTATCCAACGAGGAAATTGACGACATCCTGGCTTATGTAAAGGTTGAACAAGCAAAAACTCCGGGCGGCGCTAAGCCTGCAGAAGCAGGAGCTACTGAAGGTGCTGAGGACAAAGGCAATGACAACAGTCTCCTGTTTGGTATCATCACGCTGATCCTTGCAGTAGTAGCGCTGATCCTCATGCAGATCAACAGCAACCTGAATAAGCTGGCTGGTGATAAAGAGGGTGTTCCAACTGCAGATCCTGTTCCTTTCTACAAGAATAAGGCTTACCTGGCACTGATTATCCTGGTGCTCTTCATGGTAGGCGGTTACCTCACTATTCAGGGCGCTATCGGCCTGGGTCGCCAGAAAGACTATATGCCGGAGCAACCAATCTTCTACAGCCATAAGGTACATGCCGGTATTAACCAGATCAACTGTTTGTACTGCCACGCCGGTGCTGAGAAGAGTAAGCATGCAATGATCCCTTCTGAAAATATCTGTATGAACTGTCACAAGGCCATCAAGGAGTACTCCGGTCCTGAACTGACAACTGCAGAAGGTAAGAAGGTAGACGGTACTGCTGAAATCGCAAAATTATACGATTACGTAGGTTGGGATCCTGAAGCTGGTAAATATACCAAACCAGGCAGACCAATTGAATGGACCAAGATCCACAACCTGCCCGACCACGTTTACTTCAACCACTCCCAACACGTGGTTGCTGGTCAGCAGCAATGTCAGACCTGCCACGGTGCAATCACCGAAATGGATGAAGTACACCAGTTTGCCGATCTCTCTATGGGATGGTGTATTAACTGTCACCGTACTACCAAAGTGCAGTTTGCTGACAACAACTATTACAGCATCTTCGAAAAGCTTCATCAGGATATTAAAGATAAGAAGATCGATAGTGTAACAGTTGAAATGGTAGGTGGTACTGAATGTCAAAAATGTCACTACTAGGAAGGATTTAGAGAGATTTTCTCTTAATCAGAAGATATCAATTTTATAAACGTAACTCGTTAATATAACATGGAGCAAAAAAAGTATTGGAAAGGCTTGGAGGAGTTGCACAATACCGATGCGCATCAGGAAATTGTGAAGAACGAATTTAGTGAAGAACTGCCGTTCGAGAGTGAAGGCCTGTTGAATGCTACTACCCCCCGCAGGGATTTTCTGAAATATCTGGGGTTCACTACCGCTGCTGCCGCTATCGCTGCCAGCTGTGAAACACCGGTTAAGAAAGCTATTCCGTATGTAAACAAACCGGAAGAAATTACCCCGGGTGTAGCCAATTATTATGCTTCTTCTTATGCCATTGATGGTGAATATGTACCGGTTGTGGTGAAAACCCGCGAAGGTCGTCCTATCAAAATGGAAGGGAATACTTTATCAACAATCACCCAGGGCGCAACATCGGCTAAAGTACAGGGTGCTGTACTGAGCCTGTATGATACCGCCCGTCTCCGTTTCCCAACCATTGGCGGTACGGAAACAACCTGGGCAGAACTGGATAAACAAGTAGGTGCAGCACTGGCCGGTTTAGGCGGTGCTCCTGTTGTTTTATTAAGCGCCACCCTGCTTAGCCCGACCACTAAAAAAGTGATCGGCGAATTTCTGGCAAAATATCCCAACTCCCGCCACGTAGTATACGATGCAGTTTCCTACTCCGGTATACTGCAGGCAAACGAAGCCTCCTACGGTAAAAGAGTGATCCCTTCCTACCACTTTGAAAATGCCAAAGCGATAGTAAGTTTGGGAGCAGACTTTATTGGAACCTGGCTCAATCCTGTTGAATACGCCCGGCAGTTTGCCCAAACCCGTAAAATCAATGCGCAGAAACCCGAAATGTCTAAACTTTTCGCGTTCGAAAGCCATATGAGCCTTACAGGTGCAAACGCGGACGAAAGATATACACACAAACCATCTGAATCCGGTGCAATAGCACTGGCACTGCTTGCAGCAGTAGGCGGCAGCGTAACCGCTCCGGCTATCGCCGACAAACGTGTGGCAGATGGTATCAAAAAAGCAGCGGAATCACTGAAGGCTAACTCCGGTAAAGCACTGGTAGTAAGCGGTTCTAACGATGTAAATGTACAAACCATTGTAAACGCCATCAACAATATCATCGGCGCCAACGGTACTACCATCGATTTCGCATCTCCTTCCAATTACCGCCAGGGTATCGACAGCGATATGACCAAACTGGTAAGCGATATGAACGCAGGCAGCATCGGCGCTGTACTGGTTTATGGCGCTAACCCTGCTTACGACTACTTCGAATCACAGAAATTTGCTGAAGGTTTGAAGAAAGTAAAAGTAGCAGTATCGTTCAACGACAGAAACGACGAAACAACCGTACTGTGTAAATATGCGGCTCCTGATCATCACTTCCTGGAATCATGGAATGATGCAGAAGGAAGAACCGGCTACTATAGCTTTGCTCAGCCTACCATTCTCCCGCTGTTCAAAACACGCGCTATACAGGATACATTCCTTTCCTGGTCTGGTAACACTACCACTACCTGGGCGGACTACCTGAAAAATGAGTGGATCACTAAACTGGGTAGCCAGGAAGCATGGGATAAAGCCTTACAGGATGGTGTGGTTGAACCGGCTGTGGCTCCTGCTTTAGCTGGTGCAACATTTGCCGGCGACGTTGCCGGTGCTGCATCAAAAATAAGCAGTGCGAAAAAAGGTGGTAAACTGGAACTGGTGCTTTATGAAAAAGTAGCTATCGGTAGCGGCAGATCTGCCAACAACCCATGGTTACAGGAAATGCCTGATCCGATCACCCGCTCTACCTGGGGTAACTACGCTTGTATCTCCAATAAGCTGGCTAAAACATTCTCCACCGAATTAGGAGATGATTACGAAATCCATGCAGAGAAGAAAGTACTGAAGATAAAAACCAATGGTAAAGAACTTGAACTGCCATTGGTGATTGTACCAGGTATGCACCCGGATGTAATCGCTATCGCAGTAGGTTATGGCCGCAACGATAACGCTGGTAAAGCTGCCGGCGGTGTTGGCAAAAACGCCTATCCTTTTGTTAGCTTCAATGGTCAGAACTTTGATTACTTCACTGTTGACGCCACTGTAGAAGCTACCGGTCAGAAAGAAATTGTTGCTTCAACACAAACACATAATAGCTACGAAGGTCGTCCTATCGTTAAAGAAACTACCCTGGAAGAGTTCATCAAGAACCCTAAGGAAGTAAACGAAGACAGACTGGAACTGAAGAAATTCGGCGCTGATTTCCGCAAGGACGCAACGCTGTATCCTAACTACAGCTACCCTGGTATCAAATGGGGCATGTCTATCGACCTGAATACCTGCTTTGGTTGTGGCGCCTGTACCATTGCCTGCCAGGCGGAAAACAACGTTTCTGTTGTAGGCCGGGAAGAAGTAGCGAAGGGACACGAAATGCACTGGATCCGTATTGACCGTTATTTCAGCGGTGATGACGAAAATCCGGAAGTAGTGTTCCAGCCGATGCTGTGCCAGCATTGCGATAACGCTCCGTGCGAAAACGTTTGCCCGGTTGGAGCAACCAACCACAGCTCTGAAGGTATTAACCAGATGGCTTACAACCGTTGCATCGGTACCCGTTACTGCGCTAACAACTGTCCTTATAAAGTACGTCGCCTGAACTGGAGAGACTGGAATGGTGCAGACAGCTTTGAAAATAACCTGTATGATGTGGGTGATATGAACGATAACCTTACCCGCATGGTGTTGAACCCGGATGTTGTGGTTCGTAGCCGTGGTGTAATGGAAAAATGTTCCTTCTGCGTACAACGTTTACAGGAAGCTAAACTGGATGCGAAAAAAGCTGGTCACCCAATGAAAGACGGTGCGGCTAAAACTGCCTGCCAGCAAGCTTGCGGCGCTGATGCGATCGTATTTGGTAACATCAACGATAAGAACAGCGAAATCTATAAGATCCGTAACGAGCAGCAGGTAGACAGGATGTACTATGTGTTGGAAGAAACACACGTACTGCCATCTATCAGCTACCTGGCAAAGATCAGGAACAAAGATGCCGCTCCTAAAGCAGAAAAAGAATCTGCACATAAGGAAGAAGCGCATCACGCATAATGATCTTAACAGGTAACCGTTAAGAAAAAGACAGAAAGAACAGAATCTGAGATCATAACAAAAGACAAGGGCTAGTAGCTAGAAGCTAGCAGCTAAAAGCTTATAGAATATGCATTTAAAATACGAATCCACACTGAGAGAACCTTTGGTAGACGGGGTTAAGGATTATCACCAGGTAACGGAAGATATCATTAGTCCCATTGAAGGGAAGCCTGGAAAACTGTGGTATGTAGGCTTTTTCATCTCCCTGACATTGTTAGGCTTTGGCGCCTTTTCCGTGTTCTGGCAGATATACTTTGGTGTTGGTGTATGGAACCTGAATAAAACCGTAGGTTGGGGTTGGGACATTACCAACTTCGTGTGGTGGGTAGGTATTGGTCACGCGGGTACGCTGATCTCTGCGATCCTCCTGCTGTTCCGTCAGGGATGGCGTACTGGGGTAAACCGTGCGGCAGAAGCGATGACGATCTTCGCGGTTATGTGTGCCGGTCAGTTCCCAATCTTCCACATGGGTCGTGTATGGATGGCGTTCTTCGTATTGCCTTATCCAAACACCCGTGGTCCGCTGTGGGTGAACTTTAACTCTCCACTGCTTTGGGACGTATTCGCGATCTCTACTTACTTCACAGTATCTCTGCTGTTCTGGTATTCAGGTCTGATTCCTGACTTTGCAACTGTACGTGACAGGGCAAAGACCAAACTGCGCAAACTGTTGTATGGTGTAGCATCTTTTGGTTGGACTGGTTCTGCAAAACACTGGCAGCGTCACGAGGCTCTGTCACTGGTTCTGGCA
>JBCNPS010000103.1:0-16128 GCA_039593235.1 Chitinophaga sp.
GTTATTCCGTACCACGCCCCCGGGACATTACAACTCGCTGCCACAGGGTATTACAGACAATACGCATTTTTCCGCTTATGGCGCTGCTGCTATAGCCGCGCTGGTAGCGCGTGAAATAAAAGAGAAGCAACTGCTCCTGGCAGATTACCTGCAACAAACGCCGTTTGAAGGAAAATACAGCTATGAGTTGCCGCAGATCTATGAGCCCCATTTCAGGAAAGATACTTTTGTAATTACCTCCTTTGGTGCAAAAGCAGATGGTATCACATTAAACAGCAAGGCCATCAATGACGCTATCAGCGCCTGTAACAGTAAGGGTGGCGGCGTGGTACTGGTGCCTTCGGGCATGTGGCTTACCGGCCCCATTGTGCTGAAAAGCAATGTGAACCTTCACCTGGAAAAGAACGCCGTACTGGAGTTTACAACCGACTTCGACCAATACCCGCTGATCAGCACTACCTATGAAGGGTTGGAAGCGGTGCGTTGCCAGGCGCCTGTTTCCGCTATCAACCAGGAAAATATAGCCGTTACCGGTAGTGGTATCCTGGATGGCGGCGGTGATGCGTGGCGCATCGTTAAAAAGGCAAAGCTTACTGAAACGCAATGGGAAAAGCTGGTGGCATCCGGCGGCCTGGTAGGCCCCGATGGCGCTAACTGGTATCCGACGAAATCGTCTTATCGCGGCGCCAACACTAAGCTGCCGGGTGTTATTAAACCCGGTAGCAAGGTGGAAGACTATGCGGATATCAAGGATTTTTTAAGACCCAATATGGTGAGCATTAGCTCCTGTAAAAATGTATTGCTGGAAGGGGTTACCTTCCAAAACTCCCCCGCATGGTGCCTGCACCCGCTGCTTTGCGAAAACATTACCTTACGCGGTATTTATGCCAAAAATCCCTGGTATGCGCAGAATGGCGACGGTGTGGACCTGGAATCGTGCCGGCGGGCGCAGATCGTAGATTGCACCTTTGATGTAGGCGACGATGGTATTTGTATCAAATCCGGCAGGGATGAGCAGGGGCGTAAACGGGGCAAGCCCACCGAAGATGTGATTATACAGCACTGCACCGTGTATCATGCCCATGGCGGTTTTGTGATAGGCAGCGAAATGTCCGGCGGCGCCCGTAATATTTATGTATCCGACTGCTCTTTTCTTGGTACCGACATCGGGTTGCGTTTTAAAACAGCCCGCGGCCGTGGTGGTGTTGTGGAGAACATTTATGCCGCTAATATCAATATGAAAGATATTCCCGGTGAAGCCATCCTGTTTGATATGTATTACGCCGCTAAAGACCCGGTGCCACTGGCCGGGGAGAAGCGAACTGCTCCCCGCGTGGAATCATTGCCGGTAACGGAAGCCACGCCGGTGTTCCGCAACTTTTATATGAATAACATTGTATGCAGCGGTGCAAAAAAAGCCGTGTTCGTACGTGGTCTTCCGGAAATGCCTGTACGTAATATCCACCTGGATAACCTGTTTATAAAGGCCAGTGAAGGTATTCAATGCCTGGAAGCGGAAGATATACATTTCAGTAACGTATACCTGCTTACATCTTCCGGCCAGCAGCCGGTGCAAACCCGCAATACGAAGAATATCACATTCAACAGCTGTCGTTACCGCGATACTAAAACCCAATCAACAGAAGATCATGCGTTTTAAAATATCATTATTATCAGCCGCATTGCTGTTATCCGTTTCATTGACACAGGCACAAACCGGCGCCGCCGGAATGGCGGCTACCGTAATGCGTATATGGAGCGATTCGCTGGAGATACAACCCGGCAGACCTGTACGATGGTCGTACGACCAGGGCGTAGTGCTGGAAGGATTCACCGGCTTATGGAAAAGAACAGGCGATCAGCGCTATTTCCAATACATACAAAGGAGTATGGATCATTTTATAGATGCTAACGGTAACATCCGTACGTACCAGCTGAAAGATTATAACATTGATAATATTAAAAACGGCCGTGTCATATTAACGCTTTATAAGGCCACTAAAGATAATAAGTACAAGCTGGCTGCCGACCTGCTTCGTGAACAGCTGCAGCAACAGCCCCGCACGAACGACGGCGGCTTCTGGCACAAGAAACGATATCCTTACCAGATGTGGCTCGACGGGCTTTATATGGGAGAGCCATTTTACGCGGAATATGCGGCGCTTTTCGGGGAAGACAGCGCCTTCCGCGACATCACCCGGCAGTTTGTACTGATGGAACAACATGCGCGTGATCCGCGCACGGGGTTGTTGTATCATGCCTGGGATGAATCAAAGGAACAGCGATGGGCGAATAAAACCACGGGGCAGTCGCCACACTTCTGGGGCCGTGCCATGGGCTGGTATGCCATGGCGCTGGTAGATGCACTGGAATACTACCCCGCTGCAGACCCAGGCCGCGATAGCCTTATCGCTATTTTAAACCGTACTGCAGTGGCAATAAAAAAATTCCAGGATGCCAAAACCGGTTGCTGGTACCAGGTGCTTGACAAAGGCGGCAGCAAAGGTAATTATGTGGAAGCCTCCGCCTCCTGCATGTTCGTGTATGCGTTGGCGAAAGGCATGCGGCTTGGCTATCTGCCAAAAACTTACCGCCCGGTAGCGCAGAAAGGTTACGACGGTATCCTTAAACAGTTTATCCGTAAAAACCCGGAAGGGGATCTTACCCTGGGAGGAACCGTAAGCGTGGCAGGATTGGGTGGCGATCCGTACCGCGATGGGAGCTATGCTTACTATCTCAGTGAAAAAGTAATTGATAATGATGCAAAAGGCGTAGGGGCGTACCTGTTAGCCGCCAATGAAATGGAAACAATGACCAAATAATGTGGATATGAAACTTTCAAAAGAGTTACTGCAACAGCTGCACAAAAAAGAGGAATGGCAGATACCCGGTGAAGATTACTTTACCCTTCCGGAAAAAGTACTGCAGTTCGGTACTGGGGTATTACTGAGAGGATTGCCCTGTTTTTTTATAGACAAAGCCAATAAGCAGGGCGTATTCAATGGCAGGGTAGTAGTGGTAAAATCAACGGATAAAGGCAGCACCACTGCTTTCGATGAACAGGATAACCTTTATACGCAATGTATCAGGGGAATTGATGGAGGGAAACCCGTTTCGGAAAATATTATTAATGCGGCCATCAGCCGGGTGCTTACCGCCGGTTCCCAGTGGGAGGAGATCCTCGCCTGTGCCGCAAACCCGCATATGCAGGTAGTAATATCCAATACTACCGAAGTGGGTATTGTGTATGCAGAAGAAAGCATTCATGCAAATCCGCCTTTGTCTTTTCCCGGTAAATTGCTGGCATTCCTGTATCGTCGTTATCTCCATTTTAAGGGAGATCCCACCAAAGGAATGGTGATCGTACCCACGGAGCTGATACCCGATAATGGGAGCAGGCTGCGGGAGATCCTGTTGCAGTTGAGCAGTTTTAACCAGCTGGAAGAAGGTTTCACAGACTGGCTTACGCATCATAATTACTGTTGTAATTCACTGGTGGATTGTATTGTGCCCGGTGCTGCGGACCTGGACACCGGTTATGAAGATGGCCTGCTGATCATGACCGAGGTGTACCGCTTATGGGCCATTGAAACTGGCAGTGAACAGGTAAAGAAAATATTATCCTTCAGTGAAACGGATGCCGGTGTGGTATTGTCGCCCGACATTAATGTATTCCGTGAGCTGAAGCTCCGGTTGCTCAACGGCACGCATACACTTAGCTGCGGCCTGGCCTTCCTGGCTGGTCATGAAACGGTGAAAGCCGCGATGAGTGATGAAGCCATGGCTGCCTATATGGAAGGGCTGATGATGCACGAAATTATCCCGGCCATAACGGATATACATATACGTAACGATGCGGCTGTCCGTTTTGCGGGCGCTGTACTCGACCGTTTTCGCAATCCCGCCATTGAGCACCGGTGGTTGAGCATTTGCGCCCAGTACACGGCTAAACTGAAAATGCGGGTACTGCCGGTGTTGCTGCAATACCAGCGGCGTACCGGCCAGGTACCGGCATTAATGGTGCTGGGCTTTGCTGCACACGCTTTATTCATGCGCGGTGGCGATGGTTATACAATTACAGACGAACATGCCGGCTGGTATGCAGCGCAATGGCAGCTGCATTCACCGGAAGTATTAATAAACACCGCTTTCAGTAACCAGGCTATCTGGGGGCAGGATCTTACGGCTATTCCCGGCTTTGCCCAGCTGGTAACCACCATGCTGAAAGCGTTAATGGAACAGGGAACGGCTGTTTACCTGGAAAAAGTAGCAGCGGAAATAACGGTATCGTAAAAATTTTAAGGACAGATAATGAAGCAGAAAGTATTAAAGGTGCACCCGCACGATAATGTGCTGGTAGCACTACAGGACCTGGAAAAGGAAGAAACGGTGGAGTATAACGGCACCGTATACACGATGCAGGAAAGAATCCCTGCAAAACACAAGTTTGCGGTAAGCCCCATGAAGGAAGGGGATGCCATTTACATGTACGGAGTACTGGTGGGGCGTGCGCAGCATCATATCAGCACCGGCAGCAGGATAGCGGTAGAAAATGTGCGGCATGCGGCGGATGGTTATGAGCTGGCGGCGGAACGGAAAACAGCCTGGCATGCGCCGGATGTTTCCCGCTGGCAGCAACGGACCTTTATGGGCTATCACCGTGCCGACGGCAGCGTTGGTACTGCCAACTACTGGCTGGTGATACCTTTGGTGTTTTGCGAAAACAGGAATGTGGAAGTATTGAAAGAAGCGTTGCTACCCGAACTGGGATACGGTCGCCCGGGTAAATACGCGGCCTTTACGCGTTCCCTTGCAGCGAAACAACAGGCTGGCGCCAACCCGGCACAGATCCTCGAAAGCATATACACAGAAGAAACTTCCGGTGCGCAGGGAAACCGCATCTTTGAAAATGTGGATGGAATCAAGTTCCTGACCCATGATGGCGGTTGCGGCGGCATCCGGCAGGATGCGCAAACTTTGTGCGGCCTGTTGGCGGGGTATATTACCCACGCCAATGTTGCGGGCGCCACCGTGTTGAGCCTGGGATGTCAGAATGCGCAGATAAGCATGCTGAAGGAGGAAATCGCTAAACGCGATCCCGGTTTTTCAAAGCCGCTTTATATCCTGGACCAGCAGCAAACCGGTGCGGAAAGCCAGTTGATCGCTGATGCGATCCGGCAAACTTTTGCGGGACTGATGATAGCGAATCAATGCACCCGGCAGCCTGCCCCATTAAGCAAATTATGCATAGGACTGGAATGCGGGGGCTCAGACGGGTTCTCCGGTATTTCCGCTAACCCGGCCATCGGTTATACTTCCGACCTGCTTACAGCGCTGGGAGGCGCTGTGATCCTCGCTGAATTTCCTGAACTCTGCGGCGTGGAGCAGGAAATGAGCGACCGTTGCCGCAACGTGGAAGATGCTACCAGGTTCATTGGGCTGATGCGTACCTACCAGCAGCGCGCCGAAGAAGCAGGCTCCGGATTTGATATGAATCCATCTCCCGGGAATATAAAAGATGGGCTGATCACCGATGCTATCAAATCTGCCGGTGCAGCTAAAAAAGGAGGTACTTCACCCGTAGCCGCCGTATTGGACTACCCCGAAAAAGTACAGCAACCAGGGCTTAACCTGTTGTGCACGCCGGGTAATGATGTGGAATCCACTACTGCGGAAGTAGGCAGTGGCGCCAACGTAGTGCTGTTTACTACCGGGCTTGGAACGCCCACCGGTAACCCCATTACGCCGGTGATCAAACTGTCGAGCAACACAAAGCTGTACCAGCGCATGAATGATATCATCGATATTAATACCGGTACTATTATAGACGGTGAGGAAACCATCGCAGCAGCGGGAGAACGTATACTCGAATACGTTATACAGGTAGCCAGCGGCGCCACTATCGCAAAATCCGTCCTTAACGGGCAGGATGATTTTATCCCCTGGAAAAGAGGGGTGTCATTGTAATGCTTAAAAATTTACTGATGAGAAAAAAATTCATGGATGAAAATTTCCTCCTGAATAGCGATGCGGCAGAACGGCTCTACCACGACTATGCAAAGGATATGCCCATCATCGATTATCATTGTCACCTGCCACCCGCGCAGATAGCAGCGGATACCATGTTTGAAAATATCACACAGGCATGGCTGTATGGCGATCATTATAAATGGCGCGCCATGCGTACCAATGGCGTACCGGAAAGTTATTGCACCGGTAATAATACTGATTGGGAGAAGTTTGAAAAATGGGCTGCTACGGTGCCCTATACTTTGCGCAATCCCCTGCATCACTGGACGCACCTGGAACTGCAACGTTATTTCCGCGTTACGGATGTGCTGAGTCCCGCATCCGCAAAGCACATCTATGATACCTGTAACCAGCTGCTGCAAACACCGGCATATAGTGTGCAGAACCTGTTGCGCAGCAGGAACGTATCGCTTATATGCACCACCGACGACCCGGCCGATAACCTGCAATATCACCGGCAGTTAAAGCAGGATGGCTTCGAAATACCAGTGATACCGGCATTCCGGCCGGATCAGGCTATGAATGTAGATTCACCGGAAGTATATAACCGGTATCTTCATAAACTGGAGGAAACGGCTAACGTTAACATCCGTACGTACGATGATCTGCTCCAGGTGCTGAAAGACCGGCACGATGTTTTTGCCGCACACGGTTGTAAAGTATCAGACCACGGCATTGAGGAAATATATGCAGATGATTTCCTGGAGAAAGATATCCGGCAGATCTTTTTAAAGATCCGCGGCGGGCAGCCGCTCAACCCTGCCGAGATCAGGCAGTTCAAATCGGCGCTCCTGTATGAACTGGCGCTGATGGACTGGAAAGCAGGATGGGTGCAGCAATATCATCTTGGCGCCCTGCGGAACAATAATTCACGCATGATGCGGCAGCTGGGACCCGATACCGGCTGGGATTCCATTGGTGATTTTTCCCAGGCACGCGCGCTTGCCAGGTTCCTTGATAAACTGGATAGCCAGGATAAACTGGCAAAAACCATTATTTATAACCTCAACCCCGCCGATAATGAACTGATGGCCACCATGACCGGCAACTTCAACGATGGTTCCGTGCCCGGTAAAGTTCAATTCGGCGCAGCCTGGTGGTTCCTGGATCAGAAAGAGGGCATGACCCGGCAAATGAACGCATTGTCCAATATGGGGCTTATTTCCCGGTTTGTAGGTATGCTTACGGATTCCCGCAGCTTTCTCTCTTATCCGCGCCACGAATACTTCAGGCGCCTGCTCTGCGATCTTTTTGGGGAAGAGATCGAGCGGGGCGAGATACCGGATGATATGGATGCTGTTGGTAAAATGGTACAGGACATCTGCTACGGCAACGCCAAATCATATTTTGGCTGGTAAGCACAGGAGAAAAGCAGGGGTTATTATCCCTGCTTTTCTCTTTTTTAATAGCAGGTAAAATTTTTTTGAAGACTACTGACATAGGGTTGTCACAACCCGTTGTTTTCTTTGTATTACAAAACAAAAAAATACAGACTTATGGAAAACAACACTTTATCTGCCGCAACTACTACCGCTGTTATTACACCTGAACAGTTACTGAAACACTGGCAGGGCCACCGTGCACTTACCCGCAGGATGATTGAAGCCTTCCCGGACGACCAGCTTTTTACTTTCAGCATTGGCGGCATGAGACCATTTTCTGCTTTGATAATGGAATTTTGCGGAATGGCCTTTCCGTCTGTATACGGGGTTATTACCGATGAATGGCTGGGCATTGATGTACTCCTGAAAGATACAGGCGTTACCGTTACTCCCACCAATAAAGCAGAGTTACTGCAGCTTTGGGATGTTATCACAGAAAAACTCAACGAATGGTGGCCTAAGATCCCCGTGGAAAATTTTCAAAAGGAAATCACAGCCTTCGGACAATATGAAGGCAGATCAGTGAGTATCCTGTTCTACATTTTTGACAATGAAATTCATCACCGCGGACAAGGATATGTGTACCTCCGCGCCCTTGGCATAGAGCCGCCCGCTTTCTGGGACAGGGATCAGAATTTATGATTATGATCTGGCTGCATTAAACTTTTCCCGGTATTCAGAAGGGGTCATTCCCACCGTTTTTCGGAATACCTTTCTGAATGCCTTGGGATCGTTATAGCCGGAATTGTAGATCACTTCCGCCATCTGCTGCCCGGTTTGTTCCAGTAATTTTTTGGCAGCCTCAATACGGGTGAATTGCAGGTATTCAATGGGGGTAACACCGGTTACCTGTTTAAATCTTCTTACAATATTCCTCCTGCTGGATGGGATGTCCCTGATCATTTCTTCAATAGTGCCCACATCCTGGTAACTGGTTTCAATCCGTTGCTGGGCAGAAGCCACCAGGTCGTCGTGGTGATTACGGGCAGGCTGGAACGTGCTGAAATAGGACTGTTTATCGCGGCCCATATCTATCGCAAAAATTTTGGCAGTCCTTATCGCTATTTCAATACCACAATGAACTTCCAGCAAATGAAGCAGCAGGTGGAAGGTAGAGGTAGCGCCGCCACTTGTGTAAATGCCGGAATCATGTGTAACGGTTTTATCGGACAGCAGGTTCACTGAAGGAAAAGCGGAAGAAAATTCCCTGCAGGCATCCACATGAGTGGTGGCTATTTTGCCATCCAGCAAACCGGAAGCGCCCAGTAAAAACGCGCCGGTACAGAAACTGGCCACTTCAGCGCCATTTTTATATTGCTGCTGCAGCCATGGAAGATAACACCTGTTTTCTGCAATAGACTGGCGGATATCATCCGTGGTAAATGAAGGCACCAGCACCAGGTTGAAAGTTCCCGCCGCATCCGTTTGTTGCGATGCATAATCCGGGAATGCTGCTGCCAGGTGTTCCATATCCGGGGTGTATACCAGGGTTATCTTGAAGGGCGCCGGCTGGTCGTTTTTATGGTAAATCTTATTGACGGTATCCAGTACATCTGTTATGGCAGCCAGGCTTAAAAGCTTGTAGTGGCGTATAAGCAGGATCCCAATTTGTAGCATATGGTGGTAAGTTTTTAGTTATCTACCCAAACATAACGAATTTGTCGCAAATACCCCCTAATATTGACTCTATCGGCATCCATCCGGACTATAATTATAGGGTATCTTACAGTTAGTTTGAGAACCAAAAAAATGAATTATATATGGAAACTGTAAGCACACGGATGCAGGGCATCCTTCCACTGTTTGATCTGCACACGGAATTTTTCCCGAAAGTGCTGGTTGGAATTTCAGATGAAGATGCGCATAAAAGACTGGATACTCCCGCCAATCATATCGCCTGGCTCACAGGAAGCCTTGTACAGCAGCGGTTCGACCTGGCAGGATTACTGAAAGTGGAAGCAACATCTTCTGCAAATGATCTTTTCAAAGACTTCCAGGGAATAAAAAACGGGCAACAATATCCATCTCTCGAAATTTTCAAGAAAGACTGGCAGCGCATTTCTCCTTTGTTAAGAACAGCATTGGTAAATGTAACAGATGAACAACTGGATCACGTATGGGAATTTCCAGGAATGAAAATGCCGTTTTGGGACCTGCTTACTTTTAACATTTACAGGGAGGCCAATTGCATAGGGCAGATTGCCTTGTGGAGGCGGCTGTTGAATTACGAGCCGATGAAATATATGTAATCAAATTAATTGCAATGGTAGAAGTATTCGTAACGAATGTAAAACGGGTAGCAGCGGCGAAAGAAATAGTAGCCCTGCTGCTCCGTAACTTTCCGGATAGTAAAATTAATTTCGACCTCGAAGACTGTGATAAAGTATTAAGGGTGGAAGGCGAAAATTTTCATCCCGGAAAAATAATGATGCTGGTAAACGAAAATGGATTCCAGTGCCAGGTAATGGAAGATTAAACAACTGTAGTACACAACCGGTTATTCTGTACGCCTGTTAGCCCCGGAGAAATCTAAAAACTATTGCCGCCTGTTTTTCTGCTGAGATTAACTATCTTGCCTGCGCCTTTTTTCAAAGGAGGAAGTGATATATTTATAAGCAGATTAAAACAGCAACTATGGAAAACAATCATGCAGAGGAGAAATTTGCAGCCCTCGGACTGGAACTGCCACCGGCTCCATCGCCGTTGGGCGTTTACAAGCCTTGCCTTATTGATGGCAAATACCTGTATCTCTCCGGTCATGGCCCTGTGCAGAATGATAAATCACTGATCATCGGCAGGATAGGGGATGCGCTTGACATGGAACAGGGTAAGCTGGCTGCACGACAGGTGGGATTAACGATGCTATCGACCATTAAAACGCATATAGGCAGCCTGAACAAAGTGAAAAGGGTGATCAAGGTATTAGGCATGGTAAACTGTACGCCCGACTTTGAGCGGCATCCTTATGTAATAAACGGTTGCAGCGAACTGTTTGCTGCCATATGGGGAGAAGAGAACGGCGTAGGCGTGAGAAGCGCTGTAGGATTTGGCTCCCTGCCAGACAACATACCGGTAGAAATAGAAGCCTTGTTTGAATTGTACTGATGGCCCCATAAGGATAGAATTATGTTTATAATAGATGCACATCTTGATCTGAGCATGAATGCGCTGGAATGGAACAGGGACCTGCAACAGCCGGTAACTGCCATTCGCAGCAGGGAAGCCGGTATGAATGATAAGCCTGATCGCGCCAAAGGCGTGGTGGCCTTCCCGGAACTCCGGAAGGGGAATATCGGGCTGGTAGTGGCCACACAGATTGGTCGTTATATAGCGCCGGATAACCCGCTGCCGGGCTGGCATTCACCGGAACAGGCCTGGGCGCAAACACAGGGGCAGCTGGCCTGGTATAAAGCAATGGAAGATGCCGGTGAAATGGTGATGATCAAAGACCTGCAAAGCCTGGAACAGCACCTGCAACTGTGGAATAACGGCGCTCCCAACCATAAAAAGCCCATTGGTTATATACTCAGCCTGGAAGGGGCCGATTCCATTGTAAACCTGGAATACCTTGAACGCGCCTACAATAACGGGCTGCGGGCTGTTGGCCCCGCCCATTACGGGCCCGGCCGCTATGCCAATGGCACCGATGCCACCGGCCACCTGAACGAACAGGGAAAACAACTTATCCGGGAAATGGAGCGGCTTCATATGATCCTTGATGCCACCCATCTTTGCGACGATGCCTTCTGGGATGCAATGGACCTGTTTAATGGCGCTGTATGGGCCAGCCATAATAACTGCCGCGCCCTGGTAAATCACAACCGTCAGTTCAGCGATGATATGATCAAAGTCCTTATTCAGAAAGGCGCCGTTATCGGCGGCGCGCTCGATGCCTGGATGATGGTACCCGGCTGGGTTCGCGGCCAGTCCGACCCCAGAAGCATGGGCTGTAACCTGGAAAAAATGATCGATCACATGGATCATATCTGCCAGATTGCAGGCAATTCCCTGCATGTGGGCATTGGCACAGACCTGGATGGCGCCTTCGGCAAAGAACAGTGTCCTTACGACCTGGAAACAATTGCCGATATGCAGCAACTACCCGCCCTTCTCGCCAAAAGAGGCTACAGCGCCGCGGACATCGACAACGTCATGCATGGCAACTGGCTTCGTTTCCTGCGGAACGCGTGGCGCGATTGAAGCGAAGAATCGCCTTCGGCGATAAGCGGAGGTTGTCTGACTCGGGATTATGATGATTATGATGATTACCTGGATTTTATTTTGGGGGATGTTTTATCAGTGTTATCGTTATCCGGCTAAGGTTTTATTTTGCGGCGAATGGAGTAAGGGCCTGTTTCCAGATATCAATTGCGGTGGCCATTTCTGTTTCATTTAAAGAACAGTAGCCTATGCGTATGAAATCGTGCGGCATAGCAATATTGGGTTGAAAATAATAATTACGGCCATCACTGATCTGTAATCCCAACCTTCGTGCATTCATGGCAACTGCGCCGGCGCTTATGTTCTTTCGGTAAGTTGCCCAGATGGCCAGCCCGCCGTTCGGCCGCTCAAACGTCAGGTAGTTTCCCAGTTGCCCGCTAAGCAACCGGCAGGCATTTTCCAGCCGTCCCTGGTAAATTTTATGCGACTTTTTAAGGTGCCGGGAAATATCGCCCGTACTTAAAAGTTCGGCGATGGCCTCTTCCAGCAATTGCTCGCCCTGCCGGTCAATTAATTTACGCAGGGCAGCCGCTTCACGTATTACCACTTCGGGGGCCACCATAAACCCGACCCGTATGCCGGGTGCAATGCTTTTACAAAAGGAACCCACATAAATAACATGTCTCCCTTCATCGATACTTGCCATAGGTAAAAGCGGGCTGCTGGTGAAGTGATAATCAAAATCATAATCATCTTCAATTATTGCAAATCCATACCTGTAGGCCAGATCCATCAGCCGCATACGCCGCTCCGCACTCAGGGTAACCGTGGTAGGCCGGTGGTGATGCGGGATAATATAGATCATCCTGGGCGGCTTTTTTTTACATAACTGTTCAATCATGTCTACATCCATACCCTCTTTATCAACCGGGATCAGTACCAGCTCAGCTCCGGCCAGCTTAAAGGTTTTATTCGCATCCATATAACCCGGTTCGGGCACAAATACAGTATCTCCGGGACGGATAAGCAACTGCGCCGCTAAATAGATAGCCATCTGCATGCCTTTGGTTATCAGTATTTCGTTTTCAGTGACCTGCATTCCCCTGGTCCGGTTTAAAAACCCCGACAGTTCAACCCTGAGACGATAGGAACCCTGCTCGGGGCCATACATGAGCAACCGGTTTGCCAGGCGGCTTTTCCCAAATCTCCTGTATTCACGTACCAGCTGCTCAACAGGCGCAATTCTGGGATCAGGAAAACCGTCGTCGATCTTATACAGGGGCGCCGGTATTCCCGGACCACTGATGTCCATATTTCTATCCGCCATAGCATCGCGGCTGGCATCTGACTTTACTGTTAACAGGTAACCGGGCTGCCGGTCCCGTGCCAGTTTTTTGTCGTTTTCGCCAGGCGTATGATCGGGAGTATCCGGCAACTGGCTGGAAACATAAACGCCGCTCCTGTCCCTGGTTTCCACCCAGCCCTGCGCGCCCAATTCCTCGTAGGCCGCCACCACCGTTTTACGATTGAGCTGCAGGGCCTGTGCCAGTTCGCGCGAAGAAGGAAGCGGCTGCCCTGGTTTCAGGGCGCCGCGACATATCAATTGAATAATTTCCGATTCCAATTGCAGGTATAAAGGACCATGCTGCCCCACCTTTTTAAATGAAATTTCAAGCAATTTCTTAATCATAACTGGACCCCTGTGTATTTTAAAATTGGACCATCAAGGTAACCAAATTAGCATATAATTTTATGCATGTTAAGATCATGCTGCAACAGGCAATGACCAGTATTAACGCTAAAACCAAAAAGATGAAAACACTAGTGTACAGTAACATTTCTTTATTAAACGGCTGTTTGCTGACGAGCCGGAAGGGAGGTGTGCTATGAAAGCTATCGTTGTAACGGACCAGGCTGCAGGAACAGCCGGGATGAAGCTGGTGGAACGGCCCGAGCCACAGGGGCTTGGCAGCCTCTCCGGCGCGAACTATGGCGATGTGGTAGTTCAGGTGCATGCGTCGGGATTCACCGGCGACGAGCTGTCGTGGCCCTCGACCTGGGTGGACCGCCTCGGCCGCGACAGGACGCCCTCGATCCCTGGCCATGAGGTGGCCGGAGTAGTTACCGCGCTGAGCTATGGAACAACGGGCTTGTCCGTAGGACAGCGGGTATTTGGCCTCACGGATTGGACCCGCGATGGCACACTGGCGGAATATGTAGCTGTTGAAGCACGCAACCTTGCGCCGTTGCCGGGCGATGTTGACTTTACGGTGGGTGCGGCCCTCGTGATGCCGGGCCTGACTGCATGGCAGGGATTGTTCGAGCATGGCCGCCTTCGTGCGGGGCAGAGCGTTCTGGTGCACGGTGCAGCCGGCGTAGTTGGTTCGATGGCCACCCAGCTTGCACGCGAGGCCGGCGCGTATGTTATCGGCACCGGACGCGCTGACGGCCGTCAGGCAGCGCTCGACTTTGGCGCGCAGGAGTTCATTGACCTTGAAAGCGATGCCCTGGAAGATGTTGGTGGCGTTGATCTCGTTTTCGATGTGCTCGGCGGAGATATTGTTACGCGGTCAGCGGGCGTGATCCGCGCAGGAGGAACGCTGGTAACCATCGCCGGCCCAACCGACGCGCGGCCTGCTGGTGGTTTGACGATCGACTTCGTTGTTGTACCCGATCGCGCCCAACTGAGCGAGCTTGTTCAGCGGGTGCGGGAAGGACGCCTGCGGACCAACATCGGTAACATCGCTACCCTCAGCGACGCCGTTGCCGCATTCAATCCGGGCAGGCGGACCAAGGGAAAAACCATCATCCGCATTCACCCGTGAGGATCCGGGGAGGCCATAAGCGCCTGGCCTCCCCGTGAAGCCAATAACGCATGAGCAGAAATTCTTAAAAACAAAATCAGCGTAATCATCATAATCCTGCGTCAGACGAACTCCACTACTATCTCCCCGAATCCTTTTAAATCCCAAAAAATCTAATCAGTGTAATCAGCGTAATCATCATAATCCTGAGTCAGACAAACTCCGCATCGCCGAAGGCGATCTCCGCTATTTTTATTAATTTGCGCGAATGAATTTTCTCGAAGTATCAAACATCAGCAAGGAACTGCACGGCGCTTATATTTTAAAGAATGTTAGCTTTACCCAACAGGCGTTTCAGAAAATAGTGATTGCGGGCGAAACCGGCTCCGGTAAAAGTACGCTGATGAAAATTGTGGGCGGTATGGCCCAGACAGACAGCGGTACTGTGATGTTTGAAGGCAAACGTGTAAAAGGGGCGCTGGAAGTATTGATACCAGGGCATCCGGGCACCGCTTACCTCTCCCAGCATTTTGAACTGAGAAATAATTACAGGGTGGAAGAAATTCTGTCCTATGCCAACAAACTGACCGATGAAGAAGCGGCGGAGATCTATAGTATCTGCCGGATCTCCCATCTCCTGAAAAGAAAAACAGACCAGCTCTCGGGCGGAGAAAAGCAACGCATTGCCATGGCCCGGTTGCTGATATCCTCTCCCCGGCTCTTTTTACTGGATGAACCCTATTCCAACCTGGACATGATCCATAAAAGCATCCTGAAAAACGTGATCAGTGATATAGGCGATAAGCTGGGTATTACCGTGATGCTGATTTCCCATGATCCCATGGATATACTGCCCTGGGCAGATGAAATACTGGTGATGAAAGACGGGGAAATTGTGCAGCAGGGATCGCCACAACAGATCTATAACCAGCCGGCCAATGAATATGTAGCGGGCCTGTTCGGAAAATATAACCTGCTCGCCCCGGGGAAAGCCGCTGTGCTGGAGGGGTTACCGGGCATTGTACTGAACGGTAAATCCATTTTTATAAGGCCGGAAGATTTCAAAATTGTACGTACGAAAAAAGACGCTGTGCCCGGAAAGATCCGTGATATTGCTTACTATGGCAGTTTCCTTGAAGCGGAAGTAGCGCTGGGAGAGGAACTGGTGACCATTAAAACTACTGATACCCGTCTTAAAAAGGGCGCCGCGGTAAACGTAAGCGTGGCGCCGGAAACCGTCTGGTATTTCTAAGGTTTTCATTCCCATGATCCTTTTTTCCTGCAAACCCCGTTGCAGGGTTTGAATAGCCGTTAAGTTTACAGAATGCGTATTCATGTAATTGTTTGTTCCAAAAAAAATATTTCTTTTATCTTAAGCAGCTGAAAAATTAAACTGTTATGAAAAAATACTTCGTTGTTGTATGTTTTGCGCTGCTGAATGTAACCGCTTCCGTATTTGCCCAATCACCGCTGCGTTTCTCCAAAGATGTTAACACTATCAAAGAGTTTGATAAGATGTATGCCGCTCCGGAGCATCCCATCCTGTTTGTGGGCAGTTCCTCCATCAGGAAGTGGGATGACCTGGAACGTAATTTCAGCCGGTACGTGGTGTTGAACAGGGGAGTAGGCGGCGCCGTGACCAACGATATTACCTATTTTGCCAATGATATCATCTTTCCTTATAATCCCCGGCAGATAGTGATCTATGTTGGGGAAAATGATTTACCAATTGCGACGGCTACAGCGGATAC
>JBCNPS010000104.1:0-16083 GCA_039593235.1 Chitinophaga sp.
CAACAGAATTATGTTATCCTAAAAGCAGTATTATGGCAGAACCGCTCAAGCATTTTCCCGTTAACTGGGTAGATGGAATGAAGATAAAAAAGCAGCATTTTATAGATACAGAGAATGCTTTACTGGATCAGATCAGGGATGCATTGGCGTGCGGTATTCACGCACTTAACTACGGACTGTTGCCGCCCAAAGCAGAAAATAAAGAATCACTGCGCTGCTGGTTTGTGAACGACAACCAGCATCAATGGAGGATCAAACTTACAGAATGCCGCGCCATAACGCCCGGCGGAGGCCGCATTGAAATCCCGGAACATACCGTGCATTCACTGAAGTACGCCACTACTTTCCCGGAAGCTACTTATACCTGGGATCCCCAACATACAGAGAACACTTATTATGTTTTAATACAGGTAAATCCGTTTAACAGGCAACCCAGCGGCGAACCTTTGCTGGATGAAGATCCGCCAAGATTACCCTATGCCACGCCGGAATACAGCCTGTATGTGGCGCCTGCATCACAATTGCCTTCAGGGCAGTTAGGCAGTTACCAGATGGTGCTGGGCCGCATCAGCGTATCGGATGGCCGTGCCCAGATGGATGATGACTATATACCACCCTGCAGCATCGTAAGCGCACATCCTGCACTGGTAGACCTCTTCCATGAACTGGATCAGTTCCTCGGACAGATGGAGTTATACGGTGTGCATATTGTACAGAAGATCTATGGCAGGAACCAGCAAAACGACCTGGCGCTGGTAGTACTGTATATCACCGAAAAAATGGTCCAGTTCCTTGGTACCAGGATCACACAGTTCAGGTGGCTGGCATTACAGCAAGCCCCTGCACAGATGCTGGAAATAATTGCAGGCCTGGCCCGTACCATGAAAAATGCGATTGACCAGCGCGCCGGCGCCGGTAAGGAAGAACTGCTTAATTACCTCTCTGAATGGTGTGAGCTACGGCAGGGAGAACTGGAAACACTCATGGTTAACTGTGCAAATATCAAATACAAACACCTGGACGTAAGAGAGTGTTTACAACCCATGATCCCGTTTGTAAGGGCAGTAAACAAACTGTTTGAAAGCCTGAGCCGGCTGGATTATATCGGGCGCAAGCAGGACAGCAACATTTTCGTGAAAGAAGAATCACAGGAAGATGCGGAATACCTGCGTAAGCATAAAACCAAACGCTGGTTTTTCACTGATTAATTCAGCGCAGCAACATTAATTGTTTCAACGAAAAACCTGCCTGTGTTAACAGGTAATTTAACAAGATAATTTCAATCCAAAACGATTCATAGTATGCAAGTATTAAACAGGCAGGAAAGAAATGTTTCCTTTATTTGGTTCCTGTTATTTTTCATCATAACAGTCGCTTTATTTGTATTGGCGGTGTTCTTTAACTACCAGGTGCCTGCAAGGGAAAATGCTTCTTTGCGGAAAGAACTGAGCTCATTCAGGGAAGAGCAGGCGTTTCAATCGGAGTTCCTCCAAAAGCTGGATAAAGTAAAACATAACCTGGATTCTATTAACCTGCCTAATCAGAACGCTAATTATATGGACCAGGTGATTGCCGCGTCCCTGGCGGATATGCGCAACTCTATCCCAAAAGATGCAGTAACGCATTATGGCTTGTATGATAACATTGTACAGAACTGTTTATCGTTACAACAAACAAAACAACAACTGCGTGAATTGCAAAATGCACAGCAGAATATCGCAGGGCTGAAAGAGCAGGTGGCAGACCTGAATGCGAAGCTGGAAAGTAAGAGCAGGGACCTTGATAACTGCCGGCAGATGATGTTGCTCAACAGCCGTACGCACTAACTTCCGGGCGTATATTAATCGTGAAAATATTGGAATAATAATTATTTGTTAGGACTCTTGACTATTGAAATTTTCATCCTATATTTGAGGCTTATAAATCATAAATAAATCCTAATTATTTTTTCTTTATTGTAACCTTAAAAATTAACCCAACATGTCATTCAAAGCCAAATTTGAAACAGGCGGCAACGAGTACAATGTACAGCACGTTGCCTACGATCTCACCCAGGAAGTAGATGCAACCGGTCGCCCATCAGCCATTACCCGTGGCGGACGCATTAAGCTGACCGTAGAATCTACCGGAAAAACAGATCTCTTCGAATGGATGGTAAACAACTTTGAAAGAAAAGATGGTACCATTACTTTCTTCAAAAGAGACACTGATTCCAAACTGAAAACTTTGGAATTTAAGGAAGGCTACCTGGTTAAGTTTGAAGAGTCTTTTGACTATGAAAACAAAAACCCGATGGTGATTTCCTTTACCATTTCGGCCCGTGAAATTAGCATGGGTAATGCAAAACATGTTAATGAGTGGGTATAATAACTCCTTACATTATGCAGAAGGGCTGTTACCACAAGGTAACAGCCCCTTTTTTTTGATAGCATTCCTTAAACAAGTTGGATCCATTCTCCCTGCTCAGGGATAATGGCCGTTAGCTGTTCAGCAGCCACAGCCGCTCTCAGTGCTTCCCTGCTGAGGTAACAGTGATTGATAGCGCCCATATGCACTGCTATTACTTTGGGTTGCGACGGATGCCGGATGGTGTTGATCACGTCGTCGGCAGTCATGGTAATGGGATCACCCTGCAGGAACTGTGCAGCGCCTGCGTTTACCACCACATAATCAGGACGGAATGTATCCAGTGCCGTTATTACATCTTCACACCAGATAGTGTCGCCGGCTATATACAACGTAGTGTTGCCTTCCTGCAGCACAAAGCCCGACACCGGCGCCATCATTTTCCCGATTTCTCCTGTACCATGTTGCCCGCCTGTGCGGGTGATGCTTATACCTTCCCAGGTAATATTGTTAACAACAGGAATCACCTGTGTAAATGCCTGTTCCCTGATAGCGCTTTCATCTTCCGGCTGGCAGAATAACGGGATACTTTTAGGCAGGATGGCCTGCGCGGTAACATCCCAGTGATCACGGTGCCGGTGGGTTACCAGTATAGCATCCAGGGATGATAATAATTCTTTTAAAGCGGCGTCGTCGAGGGGAAGTTCGGTCATTGGGTTCCGGATGCTGTTGGCTGCATTTGGAACGGGATCCAGGCTGTCTTTAACGCCAAGCATAGGATCAACCAGTATGTTCTTATTATTCCATTCTATCAGCAATGTGGCATTGCGTAAATAATGTATGCGCATGGTTATTTTTTTTATAACATGGCATAAAGTTATTGATTAATTGATGGCCCACCATATCCATAAAATATACACAGGTTGAAATAATAAGCGGCTCCATATATACCAGGGTTTGGAAGGCAAACCGCCGGGTGCGGGCAGGTTCAGCACCGCCACACGGATATTGGCGGGAAACATGGCTACTAAGAGTATCATTAAACCCCATCCTGCATAATATTGCGTGGAAGGACCCAGCAAACCTGCGCCCAGCAATACTTCCAATACACCGGTAAACAATACTGCGAATACCGGCCACGGGATCATTCCTTCAATCATGTAACTGAGCTTGCGTGGTCTCAGCAGGTGCATAAACCCTATCAGGATGAACATAACGGCAGCGGATATACGCGCATCTGCGGGAAGTTGCTGTAAAAAAGGCACCTGGAAAAGGTAACCTATGGCCAGTAACAGGAGGGCAATGCTGCATAAGCCGGAAAGGAAAGCCATTTGTATATTTTTTAGGACTCAAAGGTCTGCATCTTCCGGAAAAATAAAACTAACAAATGTTAGTTAATGAAGATGATCAGGTATTTCTCTTTTTTCGAATCCTGCTCAGGCTCTCGGGTTCAATACCCAGGTAAGAAGCAATTTGTTTGATGGGGATATGCTGCACCACTTCCGGGTGTTCTTCCAGTAACTGTGTATATCTTTCCTGGGCCGTGTATTGCAGGAACGACAGTTCGCGGTTGTATTTCCGGAGATATTGCTGTTCCGCTATCAGGCGGCCTATCCGCTCTGATTGATGGGAAGTATGATACAACTCCTGCAAATCAGTATAGTAACATGCATATCCTTTTACAGGTGTAACGGCCTGTAAATTTACCACAGCAGGTTGCCGGGTAGTGAATGAGGCATAGGCAGTGGTAAAGCTGTTGGGAAAAGCAAAGTCCATACTGATCTCTTTACCATTGTGGATGGTGTATACACGTACAATGCCTTCTTCAATAAAATAAATAGCATTGGCAGTTTTACCGGCTTCCGACAGGTGTTCGCCTGCCGGAAAAACAACCGGCTGCAGGATAGCTTCAAACTGTTCCCAGTGAAGCAGGGGCGCCTTCAGCAGTGCCTGCAGCTGTTGCCGGATCATTGCAATGCCCTGCATCAGGTTTTCCTCAATTGGATGGATTGAACAAAATGATGATGTCCTTTTTCCAGTATCAGGCTGGCGCGGTAACGGGTAGGTGCAATATTTTGTTCCAGGTTAGGTTTGTTAATATCTTCCCAGATCTGTGTGGCCAGTTCAATAGTAGCCGTATCAGAAAGATGCGCATAGCGGTGGAAGAAAGATTCAGGGCTTTGAAACGCTGTTTTGCGCAGGGTTTCAAAGCGTGCAATGTACCATTTGCGGATATCTTTTTCTGCGGCATCCACATAAATACTGAAGTCGAAGAAATCGGATACGAATACAGCAGGATCTTTCTGTTGCTGGCGATGACGCACCTGTAATACATTCACGCCTTCCACAATCACAATATCGGGTTGCTCTATCCATTGTAACTGCCCGGGCAGGATATCATATTCGAGATGGGAATACAGCGGCGCCGCCACTTTTTCTTTACCCGATTTTACATCTGCGAGGAAGTGGATCAACCTTTTGATATCATAACTTTCCGGGAAACCCTTCCGGTTCATGATATTATTGGCTTCCAGTATTTTATTGGGATAAAGAAAACCGTCTGTTGTTACCAGGTCTACCCGCGGATGATTGGGCCATGCCTGTAATAATTTCTGCAGCACCCTGGCGGTGGTACTTTTTCCAACAGCTACACTTCCGGCAATACCAATGATGTAAGGTACCTTATGTACCTGGCTGCTGAGAAAATTGCTGGTGGCGGTATGTAATTGTTGTGATGCAGTTACATAGAGGTTCAGCAGGTGTGCCAGTGGAAGATATACCTGTGTTATTTCTTCCTGTGTGAGTGGTTCGTTCATACCGTGCAGCGCTTCCAGGTCGTAGTCCTGCAATTGCAGCATGGCATCGCCGCTTCTTTCTGCCCATTCCTTACGGGAAAAGCTGATATAGGGAGTATAGCGGTCGCGTTTCAGAGAGGTGGTCATTCCAGTGCCTTTATTGTTGTATATATACAGTCTTTACATTCAGAAATTCGTGTGTGCCTTCCAGTGATAGCTCGCGTCCGTAGCCGGATTGTTTCACGCCGCCAAAGGGCAAGCGTGCATCCGAGCGAACCATGGCATTGATAAATACATTCCCGCTCTCTATTTGTCCGGCCAGTTGCGCGGCTTTGTCAAGGTCGCTGGTCCATAGTGCGGCGCCCAGGCCAAACTCGGTTTCATTGGCCAGTGCAATGGCAGCTGCTTCGTCGGCAGCTTCTATGATCACGGCCAGCGGACCAAAGGTTTCTTCTTTGAAAGCAGTCATTTTGTTGGTTACCCCTGTAAGCAGGGTAGGTGCAAAGTTACAGCCTTCATGCGTGCCGCCCAACTCCAGCTTAGCGCCCTGGTTAATGGAGTCCTGCAGTTGTTTGGCCAGTTCTTCGGCCAGGTCAGGACGCGCCATAGGGCCCATCTGCGTGCTTTCCTGTGTAGGATCTCCCTGTTTAAGATCCTGCAAAATACGTTTTACTTCCGCTGTAAATGCCGGCACAATTTCTTTTTCCACGATCCAGCGTTTGGCGGCAATGCACGACTGCCCTGCATTCTGCATCCTGCCCTGTACCGCTGTTCTGGCGGCAGTTTCCAGGTCGGCATCTTTCAATACAATAAAAGGATCGCTGCCACCCAGTTCCAGCACTGTTTTCTTGATATATTTTCCTGCAAGCGCTGCTACGCTTTTTCCTGCAGGCGTGCTGCCGGTAAGTGTAACGCCCTGTACGCGGGGATCTGCAATAATGGGTTCTATATCTTTGGAAGATACCAGCAGCGATTGAAAAGTACCGGCGGGAAAATTACTTTCCGCAAATATTTTCTCAATGGCCAATGCGCAACCACTCACGTTGCTGGCATGCTTCAGGATGCCGGTATTGCCGGCGAGTATATTGGGAATGGCAAAGCGGAACACCTGCCAGTACGGAAAGTTCCATGGCATAATTGCCAGGATAATTCCTTTGGGTTCGTATGATACGTAGCTTTTATAGGCGTCGGATTGGATAGGTTTGTGTTGCAGCATTTCCACGATGTGTTCTGCATAATATTCTGCAGAGGTAGCGCATTTCAATACTTCTGCCCGCGCTTCTTTCAGCGTTTTGCCCATTTCCTGTGTAATCAGCGCTGCGTGTTCATCCGCATTGTCTTTCATGGATTGCGCCACCTGCATCATCCACTGCCGGCGTTGTTCCAGGGGAACCTGTAATAATTCCAGGTAAGCTTTATGACCCAGCTGTAATTTTTGTTCTATTTCTTCCGGTGTATGTGCTGTATATACAGCAATGGTTTCCTGTGTAAACGGATTGATGCTTGTAAACATACCTGTAGCTTTTAGCGGTTAGCATTTAGCTGTTAGTGAATAGTCACACAAATTTACCGTTTTCCTGTAAAAGCGCGTCCTAAAAGCTAAAAGGCTATCTTTGCATCTCTTGAAAAACAGTACAATTTTATGGCGCTTAGCAGGTGGAATATTATGATAATGGCCCTGTGTACAGGGTTGATCGTTGCCAATATTTATTACAGTCAGCCTTTACTGGTATTGATGAGTGAGGAATTTAAGGTAAGCGAAAGTAATGCGGGGCAGGTAACATTTTTTACGCAGGTAGGGTATGCGCTGGGGCTGTTATTTTGTGTGCCGCTGGGCGATAAACTGGAGCGCAAGCGGCAGATCGTGGTAATGACGCTTGCCGCGGTAGTGGCGCTGGTGGCTGCAGCGATGTCGGTGAATATTACGATGCTGAAAGTTACAGGGTTGATGATCGGTTTTACATCTGTAGTGCCACAGCTGATATTGCCGCTGGCCGCAAATCTTTCTGATCCTGCAAGCCGTGGTAAAGTGATTGGCACCATTATGAGCGGCTTACTGGTTGGTATTTTATTGTCGCGCACACTGAGCGGTGTGGTTGGGCATCATTTCGGCTGGCGCGCCATGTTCTGGATAGCTGCTGCTATCAGCGCATTGCTGGCGGTGATTATGATCACTTCCTTCCCGTCCAGCAAGCCTAATTTCCAAGGCAGTTATGGCGACCTGATGAAATCGTTGCTTACACTGGCGAAGGAGCAGCCGGTGTTAAGGGAAGCTTCTGCTATTAATGCCTGTTGCTTTGCGATGTTTGGCATGTTCTGGACAACCGTGGTTTTCCTGCTGTCCGATGCGCCTTTTAAATACACCAGCGAGCAAATAGGTTTAATGGGGCTGGCAGCAGCGGCTGGCGCTTTGGGCGCCCCGCTGGTAGGGCGCATTGCAGATAAGAAGAACCCGCGTATCGCTATTGGTTACGGGATCATCTTTTTGTTATTCGGTTATTTTCTTTTTTATATTTTCAAAGCCAACATTATCGGTATCATCATTGGTATCATTGCTATTGATCTTGGTTTGCAGGGGATCCATGTATCCAATCAAACCCGCATCTATACCTTGTTGCCGGAAGCAAGGAACCGTTTGAACACTGTGTTTATGACCACCAGTTTTATTGGTACCTCGCTGGGTTCCGGCATCGGGTTGTGGGTTTGGTCTTTTGCACAATGGAATGGTGTATGTGTGGCAGGTACAGCGTTGATCCTCATCGCGCTGATCATCTACCTGAGTACTTATAAAAAAACTAAACCTGCAATTACCGCTTAATCCTGTTTAATACGATCATTACAATAAGCAGGTAACCCATCATACAAAACAGCGCGGTTTTATACGCCAGGTAAAAATTGCCGGAGTGACGTGCCAGGTAAAGAAAAACGCCTCCCAGCATACTTACGCCCAATGCGGAGGCAAACTGTTGTATAGTTGAATACACGCCACTGGCGGCGCCTGCCTTAGCCGGGGGCATATCCCACATGGCTACTTTCAGCAATGAAGGCATCAGCAAACCCGAGCCACTGCCGTAAATGATCAGGCAGGGAAGAATGGCCCATGGTGTTAATACATCTCCCCGGAATAAGATCAGTTGCAAAGTAAAAGCAAGGATCATCAGTATACAGGCTGCCTGCAACAGGCGGATACCAAACCTTGCTGCATTTTTAATAGACCATAAAGAGGCAAGTAAAAACGGAATAGTTTGCATCACAAAATAATTCCCCGCTGTAAAAGGCGACATGTGAAACCCGTTCTGAAAATAGATGGCTACTACAAAAATATAAGCGGTATTTACCCCAAAGAAAAATAATACGCTGATGATACCCGTGTTGAAACTCCTGATACGGAACAGTTCCAGGGGAACCAACGGATCGCGTTGTTGTTTTCCCCGCCAGTGCTGGTACAATACAAATACGCATAATAAAAGTAGTGCAGCTGCCAGCATGGCAATAGTCCAGGCCGGCCAGCCGAGTTCGGCGCCCTGTATAACAGGATATATCAGGAAAGACAACGCTAAGGTGAGCAATATGATGCCCGGGATATCAAAGCGGGTGCTTTTGTTTTGCCCGGATTCCTGCACAAACAACCAGGCCAGCAGCATGGCTACTATACCAAATGGCAGGTTTACCAGGAAAATAAGCCGCCAGCTGTCTTTGATGAGATGGGAAGTGATAAAATAGCCGCCGAGGAATTGCCCGAGTGTAGCGCCGGTGCCCAGCGCCATGCCGTAAAGGCCATAGGCTTTATCGCGGTCGGCGGGCGACTGGAAGCTCAGTTGTATCAGGGTGATGGTTTGCGGTACGGTGAAAGCAGCCGCCACGCCCTGCAGCAGTCTTGAAATGATCAGCATTTCCATAGACATGGCGAAGCCACACATCGCCGATGTAACGGTGAATGCTGCCAGTCCGGCTATGAACACTTTCTTTTTGCCCAGGTAATCGCCGGTCCGGCTGCCGGTGATGAGAAATACCGCATAGCCGAGCAGGTAGCTGGCAATTACCAGTTCCAGTGCGGCATCGGAACTGTGGAAATAGCTTTTAATAGCCGGGGTACTGATATTCACAATAAATACATCGATCACGGTAATGAGCGGCGCCAGGAGGATCACTGCCAGTGATACCCACGGATTTACAGTACTTTGTTTGATGTATACAGACTGGTCTGTTTTCATGAAGGTAAAATTTTTATGAGAGATGATGGTGTTGTGCTTTTGTTTTATTTAAAAAGAAATTGAATGGATCTGGTGTTGTGAGATGCTTTTGTTTTGCTTTTACCGGTAGCTGTTTTACTTCAGCGGATCCGGTGTTTTATGCAGATGCTTGTATTTGTTGTTACGTTACGTATATGCTTGCAGGCAATGTTAGCGGGTCCGGTGCTTGCTAATGTTTTATGTAGATGCTTGCAGTTTGTTATTATGTTGCATGTATGCTTGCAGGCAAATGTTTTTGATGGCTCCGGCTTTGCAAGTGGCTTACAATAATGTTTGCTGTTTATTGTTTTGTTGTGACTACCATTTTACATCAGCGAATCCATGTTTATATATTACCGCCTGTTCTAACCAGCATTAGTGTAGTATCTTCGTCACTTCCAACAGCCTGCAGCTTCCCTGTTACTCTCTTGCTTACAGTGTTTCCAGCAACTTCCCCACTACTTTTTTCGTGTCTTCCATGGGCTTTACGGAGCGCTGGATGTAGCCCTGAAGCCCTGCGCCTTCATATAGATTCAGCAGCATATCGGTCATTTCCTCCAGGTCGGCGGCCGGGTAAGGTTGTTTTATAAGTTGCAACTGTTCCGCAATAAACGTTTTCAGCACTAGTGTATGTGTTTTTACCTGCACCATCGCATCCTCATTCAGCCCGGGCAATTCGTAGGCAATGCGTATAAATGCGCAACCCCTGAAATTGCTTTTTTCCATATGCCGGCGGCGAAATTCGAACAGCCCCATCAGCTTTTCCCTGCCGGGGGCCAGCTGGTCAATGTAAGCCATCCGTTCCATGTGATTATTTACACGGGTTCGCAGCAGGTATTCTGTCAGCAATGCGTCTTTGGAAGGGAAGTGCTGGTAAAGACTGGCCTTGGCAATCCCCGCTTCCCCGATGATCTGGTTAATACCGGTGGCCTGGTAGCCTTGCTGGTAAAACAATTCGCTGGCTGTTTGTAATATTCTTTCTTTTGCGCCTTGTTCTTTCATAGTGCAATGTTAAGATAAATTAATAAAACAGACAAGTCTGTATGTGTTATTTCAAAAATGGGCAACTGGTAAGACGGGGTAGGAATTGCGCGCTGAACAGAGCCGGTAAGGAGCTGGCAACCCTCGCACCACCCGCAGCCCCCGATAGCCCCCCGCCTTTTAATAAAATCTCTCCTCTAACTACAAAAAAAACAGCGGAAAAGGAAATATCCCTCTCCGCTGCTTTGCTAAATCCTTATAGCTTATTAATCCACTTTCGTGATTTTCAGCATATTTGTTGGAAGATGTTGTTTAACAGGGGTGCTACCGGTATTAACGGCTACATCTCCTGATTTAATGAATCCTCTTTCTTTCAGGATGTTGATCTGGTCAAATACGATATCATCAAGGCTTTCTTCTTCTTCGTAGTAGAATGCGCGTACGCCCCAGCTCAGGCTCAGCTGGTTTACCAGCGATTTTTCTTTAGTGAAGATATAGAGCGGGCTGCGTGGGCGGTAGCTGCTCAGCATAAAGCCGGTATAGCCGCTTTGTGTCATACCAATGAGGGCGTCTGCATCCAGGTCTTCCGCAATTTTACAGGCGTTGTAGCACAGCGCATCGCTGAGGAAGGTAGGAGAGTGGCGGTGAGGGATCAGGTTACGGTTGTAAATGATCGCTTCTTTTTCCACTTCCTGGATAATTTTGTTCATGGTTTGGATCACCAGTTCGGGGAACATACCGGTAGCGGTTTCACCACTCAGCATTACTGCATCGGCGCCTTCCAGTACGGCGTTTGCCACGTCGGTGATTTCACTGCGGTTAGGACGGGTGCGGTCCATCATGCTTTCCATCATTTGTGTAGCCACAATAACGGGTTTTGCACGGTGAATACATTTGCGGATGATGTCTTTCTGGATCATCGGGATCTGCTCTACAGGCAGTTCTACACCAAGGTCGCCACGGGCAATCATCACGCCATCGCTTTCCCAGATAATTTCTTTCAGGTTCTGTATTGCTTCAGGTTTCTCAATTTTAGAGATCACCTTCATTTTAGAATTACGTGCTTCCAGGCGTTTACGCAGATCGGTGAGGTCTTTCACGCTTCTTACGAAGGAAAGGGCCACCCAGTCACATTCCTGGTCAATAATAAATTCCAGGTCGATGATGTCTTTTTCTGTAAGCGCAGGGAGGGAGATTTTTGTGTCAGGGAGGTTAAAGCCTTTTTTAGAGGACAACACGCCTGGCAGGGAAACTTCCGCTTTGATTTCACCGTTGGCAGTGATTTCTTTTACAACGGTTTCAATTTTACCATCGTCCAGCAGAATTTTCTGGCCAACCTTAAGATCTTTATACAGGTCAGGGTAGGAAACGTATATTTTTTCCATATTGCCCACCAGCTTTTCATTTACAAAGGTGAGAAGATCACCTTTCTTCAGCGGGAGTGCATTGTTCTCAATTTCGCCCACACGCAGCTTTGGTCCCTGTAAATCGGCCAGGATGGCTACTGTGTAAGGCTCTGTTTTATTGATCTGGCGGATATATTCAATAATCCGCAGTTTATCTTCATGCGAGCCATGTGAAAAGTTGAGGCGGAAAACGTTAACACCGGCTTTAACCAGTGTCAGCAGGCCTTCATAGGTGTCGCACGCGGGGCCTACAGTAGCCACGATTTTTGTTTTGTGCGAAGAGTGTTCTCTACCCGCAGCGTTATCCATCTGCTTGTGATAGTATTTCGAAAGATCCTTTGTACTCATAAGTCTAATTTTTTAACTCGCAAGAATTTTAACAATCTTAAACCATTCGGGGTCAATTTCCTGTTTGGCTTTTACAGCTTTATCAAGAGGAGTGTAATGGATCTTGTCGTTAACAACGCCGATCATTACATTATGGATGCCTTCGAGAAGGGCATCTACGGCTGCATAGCCCAGGCGGCTGGCCAGGATACGATCTGTGCAGGTGGGAGCGCCGCCACGCTGAATATGCCCCAGGATACTTACCCGGGTATCCATTTGCGGGCACCTTTCTTTAATAATGCGACCAACTTCTGTAGCACCGCCGGTTTCATCGCCTTCGGCCACTACAATGAGGTTAACCAGTTTCCTGCGGCGTTCATTCGCCTGCAGTTCTTCAATAATGTCATTTACTTCGGTTTTGCGCTCAGGCAGCAGAATGTGCTCCGCACCGGTGGAAATACCGCTGTGTAATGCAATGTAACCGGCATCGCGGCCCATTACCTCAATTACAAACAAACGGTCATGCGCATCGGCAGTATCCCTGATCTTGTCGATAGCTTCTACCGCTGTATTCACAGCTGTGTCAAACCCAATCGTAGAATCGGTTCCTGCAATGTCCTTGTCAATAGTACCAGGCAAGCCTATACACGGAATATCAAATTCCTGGCTGAACTTTTGCGCACCATTGAACGAGCCGTCTCCACCAATTACTACCAGCCCGTCAATGTTGTGTTTCTTCAGATTTTCGTAAGCCATTTTTCGCCCTTCATATTCATAGAACTCTTTGCACCGGGCGGTCTTCAATATGGTGCCTCCGCGCTGAATAATGTTGGCAACGGACTTTGACTCCATCGGGAAGATCTCGTTCTTCAACATTCCCCTATAGCCGTACATAATGCCATACACATTCAGCTGATGATAAATGCCCGTTCTTACAACGGCACGAACGGCGGCGTTCATGCCAGGGGCATCTCCCCCGGATGTAAGGACTGCAATGTTGTTCAGTTTTTTCATATAAATTGCTAAAAAAATATCTTAAAGGCGCACAAAAATAACATTTTGCAATTGTTTTCTAACTGTTATCTGATGAAATAACCTAAATTTTTAATTTCCATCAAACAAAGTAGATAAAAATTTCAAAAAATATTACGCATGTTAAAAAAAAATAATAAACGGTGGATCTTTATGAGCGTAAGTTTAATAGCCGGACAGGCAATGGCACAACAGCAAACGGTAATTTATCCGGAATCAAAGAAAGTGGATACCATTGATAATTATCACGGTACTACCATAGCAGACCCTTACCGTTGGCTGGAAGATGACCACAGCGCAGAAACAAAGGCATGGGTGGATGCCCAGAATAAGGTAACAGAAAATTATCTTTCCAATATCCCTTCCCGCACAGAAATCCGGAAAAGACTGGAAGAATTATGGAATTATCCCAAAAACGGCGCACCCGCCAAACACGGCAAATATTATTACTTCTTTAAGAACAATGGCCTGCAGAACCAATCCATACTTTACCGCGCCACCACTTTAGGCGGTACGCCGGAAGTATTCCTGGATCCCAACAAGCTTTCTGCAGCGGGTACTACCGCATTGGGTTCCATGTCGTTCTCGAAAGATGGAAAATATTTTGCCTACCTGCTTTCCAAAGCGGGATCCGACTGGCAGGAAGGCTTTGTAATGGATGTAGAAACCGGTCAGCCCCTGGCCGATAAGCTGGAATGGGTGAAATTCAGCGGCTTGTCGTGGAAAGGAAACGGCTTCTACTACAGCCGGTACGATAAGCCCGATGAACAAAGCAAACTATCCAAAAAGAACGAATTTCAGAAAGTATATTACCACCGCCTCGGCGATCCGCAGGAAAAAGATGAACTGGTTTATGTAGATAAAGAACACCCGCTGCGCAATGCCGGGGTAGAGGTAACGGAAGATGAACGCTTCCTCATTCTCGCAACTACTGAAGGCACTTCCGGCCGGGAACTCTGGTTCCGCGACCTGCAAAATCCTGCACAAAAAGAGTTTAGCCTGCTGGTAAAAGGCTTCGCCAACGAGCCGGAAGTAATAGATAATGATGGCGATAAATTACTGGTGCGCACCAATCACAATGCGCCTAATTATAAAATTGTGCTGATTGACCCCGCTAACCCCGCTGAAGCCAATTGGAAAGTAATTGTGCCTGAAAAGAAAGAAGCGCTCCAGGGTGTGGGCCTCGCCGGTGGCAAATTATTCCTTTCCTATCTGAAAGACGCCTCTACCAGGGTGTACCAGTATGATTATAAAGGTAAACAGGAACACGAAATGAAACTACCTGGCCTCGGAACAGCCGGTGGCTTCGGCGGTAAAAAAGAAGATAAACAATTCTTTTACACCTATACTTCCTTCATCACCCCGCCGGAAGTATATAAATATGATATAACTACCGGTGTTTCTACCTTATATAATAAGGCGGAAGTAAAATTCAATCCCGCACAGTATGAAACCAAACAGGTATTTTTCAAAAGCGCCGATGGGGAAAGCGTACCGGTATTCCTGTCTTATAAGAAAGGTATCCGGCTGAACGGCAACAACCCGGTGCTGCTTTACGGCTACGGTGGATTCAATATTGCAGTAACGCCTTCTTTCAGCGTTTCCAATCTTTACTTTATGGAACAGGGAGGCATATACGCAGTAGTGTCGTTGAGAGGTGGCAGCGAGTACGGCGAGGCCTGGCACAAAGCAGGTATGCTGGAAAAGAAACAGAATGTTTTCAACGACTTTATCGGCGCAGCTGAATACCTGGTAAAGGCAAAATATACCAATCCCGCTAAAATTGCGATCCGCGGCGGTTCCAACGGTGGCTTACTGGTAGGCGCCTGCATGACGCAACGCCCCGAACTGTTTAAAGTGGCATTGCCTGCAGTAGGCGTAATGGACATGCTGCGTTTCCAGAAATTCACTATTGGCTGGGCCTGGGCGGTGGAATACGGCAGCAGCGATAATGCCGAACAGTTTAAATACCTGGTGAAATACTCACCACTACATAACCTGAAACCCGGTACTGCTTACCCGGCAACGTTGATCACCACTGCGGATCACGACGACCGTGTAGTGCCGGCACACTCCTTTAAATTTGCCGCTACCCTGCAGGCTGATAATGCCGGACCCAACCCAACCCTCATTCGTATTGAAACACAGGCAGGTCACGGCGCTGGCAAGCCTACTTCCAAAATGATCGATGAAGCGGCGGATATCTGGGCATTTACCATGTATAACCTGGGCATGCACAAGTAAAGTTTGTAAGGATCAGCTTTTAGCTGCTTATCAAAATGCGCCGGCATTTTGGTGAACAGCTAAAAGCTTTTTTTCTTATCTTTAGAAATAGCGTATTGAACATGGCTTTATGAAGGTACTTATAACTGGTAGTAACGGATTATTGGGACAACATCTGATCCCCCTTTTTCTGCAAGATGGAAAATATGATGTAATAGCCACAGGCAGAGGCCCTAATCGTTTCCCCCTGCGGGATAAATACACTTATGAGGCCGTAAACCTGCGCGATGCCGGCAGCGTAAAGCAGCTGGTGGAAAAGCATCAGCCGGATATCATTATTCATGGTGGCGCCATGTCGCAGGTAGATGACTGCGAAAAAAATAAAGACGCCTGCTGGGATACCAATGTAGGAGCTACCCGTTACCTGGTGCATGCAGCGGAAAGCTGCAACGCCTTCTTCATTTTCCTGTCAACTGATTTTGTGTTCGATGGCCTGCAGGGCCCTTACAGTGAAGACGCTACCGTGAACCCTATTAATTATTACGGTACCAGTAAAGTTGCTGCAGAGCGACTGGTAATCAACAGCAAACTGCAATGGGCTATTGTACGCACCGTGCTGGTATACGGCGTGGTAGCAGATCCGCATCGTAATAATATGATCACCTGGGTGAAAAATAATTTGCAGCAGGGTAAAAAAGTGAAAGTGGTGGATGACCAATGGCGTACGCCTACTTTGTGCCA
>JBCNPS010000105.1:0-15930 GCA_039593235.1 Chitinophaga sp.
GCGATTCCATGCACATGTTGCGCTCGCCCTTGAGCGGCTGGGCGGCGACCATCTCGGAGAGGAAGGCTTCGGTAACCGCTACCGCAAAGGTATGCGCCTACAGGCAGATCCTACTGTGAAATTTGCCCTGCAGGATTTCGGACTGAAAAGGATCCGTGAAAATCATACCCTCTTCGATTCTCCGTATAACACTTACCGTTATGCCGGGCTGCCACCGGGACCGATTTGCACACCCTCCGAAAAAACTTTAAATGCCGTATTGAATACCCCGGAAACAGATTACCTTTATTTTTGTGCCAGGGCCGATTTCTCCGGCTACCATGCTTTTGCAGCCACCTATGCCGAGCACCTGGTAAACGCAAAAAAATACCAGGCAGAACTGAATAAAAGAGGTTTCTAAATAAAACAACAAATTTGGCCTTCAGACCCGAAAACATCATCTTTCGTTCAAAACCCTACCGCCGGTTGGTGGAAAGGACGAAAACCGTGATCCCTCCCGGGTTTGAAGGCATTCCATTATACGACGTATTAAAACACTTCGGCCAGGAAACCAAAGCCCGCGGACTGGGCGACCGGGCAAGGGCTATCTCCTTTAACTTCCTCCTGGCCATTCCGCCGTTTTTCATCTTCCTGTTCACATTGGTGCCTTACATCCCGGTGCAAAATATAGAGCCTACCCTCTATGACCTGGCCGAGGATCTTACGCCCAACTATAATACCTACATGATTGTACGGGGAATGATCCACGACTTCCTCTACACGCACCGCAACGGGCTGCTCTCTATCGCCTTCCTGATGGGATTTTTTTATTCCTCCAATGGCGTAATGGGCATCCTCCGTTCATTTGGTAAAATACAGGGCGCCGGGTTCAGGAAAAGAAAATGGTGGCAGAACAGGCTTATCGCCCTGCAACTCACTGCCATCCTGGTACTGCTGCTGCTCATTACCGTGGCCCTGATCATTGCCCAGGGCGCCACGCTACGCTGGCTGTTTAACCTCATCGGTATTCACAGTACGCTGCTGAGGAACGTGATCGACATTGCCCGCTGGATCCTGATCATTATGCTTTTTTATTCTGTTAACGCAGTACTGTACCGCATTGGCGCCGCTACCACCAAACGCTGGAAATTCATTACCGCCGGCGCCGCCGTTGCCACCATATGCATGATCCTCGTAACCATAGGGTTCTCCTGGTTTGTCAACAATTTCGGCAACTACAACAAGATCTATGGATCTATCGGCACCATCCTCGTGCTCATGCTCTGGATCTTTTTTAACTCCTTTATCCTCCTTGTAGGGTTTGAACTGAACGCCAGTATCAGGGCTGTCAGCGATGCAAAACAGGAAGAAAAAAAACAATCGCTGTCCGCATAATACACATTATCAACCCTTTCTCCGGCTACCTGATAAATATTTTTATCTTATTATTATTTATTATATCTTAAACGGTTATTTGCCGGGAAAAAAGGCAAAAATATACGGTTGCATTTATTATATTTAGTCAGGACCTGAAAACCATACGCTATGATTAAGGCCACCTTTTATTTATCCTGCTGTACTATTTTATTTTCTTCTTTTCAGCCAACCCGGGAACTTCCCCTGGAACCAGGATCTCCCTTACCCAAATCAGAAATAACCTGTACAGATATCTCCGGAAAAGAAATCTCCTTAGGCGCTGCAAAAGGAAATAACGGGCTGTTGGTGATCTTTGGAAGTAATCAATGTCCTTATATGCTGCGTAACCAGGAGCGGCTGCGCAATATCTGTCAGTATGCCTCCAAAAACAGCATTGGTGTAATTATGGTGAACTCTAACGAAGCAGCGCGCACCGGTAATGAATCTTTTGCCGCCATGAAGCAGTATGCTGCTGCCCAGCAATTCAAATGGTATTATGTGGTAGACAGAAATGCGGTACTGGCCAACGCTTTCGACGCCAATCACACACCCGAATGCTTCCTGTTCGATAAAAACAGCCGGCTTGCTTATAAAGGCGGAATTGATGACAGTCCCGGTAATGCGGAAGCGGTGAAAACGCGTTTATTACAAAACGCCATCAATGAAATGCTGGCGGGTAAAGCGGTTAGCGTAAACACTTCCCATAGCATGGGATGCAACATAAAAAGGAATCTGTAAAATTACCGTTGGTTTCCTGTTTTCTTTTTTTCTTAGGGAGATGAATACCGCCGTATGCCGTCTGCATAAAAAATCACCGGCATATTACTGGCCTACCAGGAAAACTGCGTTACTGAACAACAGTTTACCGTTTTCCCAGAAACTCCTGAATAAAGGGTTATCTGCCAGTATGATCACGGAACCACTGCCTATTTCCTTTACGCCAAACAACAACCCGTCTTTCAACTGTTGTCTGGTAGATGCACCCACAAAGCCGGCAAGGTAGCTGTCTTTCTTCAACACGCCTACATTCCAGCCTCCACTCTCAATAAATTCGTACAAATGTGCATCCTGCTTCAGCGTATAATAAAACGCGGGGTAACCAAATGCCAGTGGATGTGTAGTATCCAGCTGTACTTTATAAATAGCGCCGGGAATAAATTCTTTAATGCTTTCCCGCTCCCTGTTGGCATAAGGTTTCAAAGCATCATACGGACGCGCGGCAGCAGCTTTCTCTTTTGCTTCTTTATCTTTCTCCTCTTCTTTCTTCAGCTTAATGCCCCACTCGGCCCCGGCCACCTGTACTGCCGCCGATTCCAGCGCAATCAGCTTGCCACCGTTATTGATCCACTCTTTCAGTTTATCCGTAGCAGCTTTGTCTTCAAATATTTTATAATCTCCATCTGCTAAGATCAGTACATCGGTTTTATCCCAGTTGATATCCTCCACGTTTCGTTCATCCACTACCGTTACAGGGAACTCCAGCTGTTGTTCAAAGAAATGCCATATCTCGCCCATGCCCAGGGAAGAAATCCCTCTTCCGGCCAGCAGCGTTACTTCCGGCTTACGGATAAAGCGGATCTTATCGGAACCGAAGTCCATTCCTTTGTCTACAAAGCCCGTGGCTACCGCATCCAGCGAAATCTTAAAGTGATTGGCCTGCATGGTAATGAAGCGGTCGAACTGATCCCCTTTTGCAGTATTTCCCGAACGGGTGATCACCAGCGTTCCTGCCGGGAAATCCTTGCCACCTGCTGTGAAGGGCGTTTCTGTAAATCTTACTTTAATATCGTTTTGCAACAGCGATGATAAGAATTTCACATCCCGTAAGCTGTTCCATTTAGCCAGGTAAGCATATGGTTTCTGTGCGGACAACGGCGTATTATTACGCGCTACCGGTGCATCCCCCGCCGGTGTTAACGGCTGTTTTACCGCATAGGAAGTTAACCCGTAAGCATAAGGCAACGCCCATGCAGTGATATCATAAGTAACAGAATCCGTTAAGCGCGACACCGGTTCAAACAACACGCGCAGCATGTTGGAATGCGGCTGATAGGCGTTGATCACCAGGTCTTCCTTATCGATGGTAAACGTTTCTGTTTTACCTGTAAAATAATTGAACCCGCTGGCGCTGCCGGTATTGGCGCCGAAGCCAACAGTAATGTTATTTTTACGCAGCAGTTCCGCCAGCGTATTAAGCTTTTCCGGGTTGCCACCGGCTTTCACTACATATGATTTATACCCGCCCTGCGGGGTTTTCTTCGCCGCTTCAAAATACAGTGTATACTCGCTGATGATCTTTGCCGCCTGCTGTGACGCCACTTCAACGGTAGACATGCTGGTGGCAAAATGATGCGCAATCCGGTCTGTAAGTGTAAGTGTATCTCCATCCTTTTTTAATACAGCAACACCGGCCCTTCCGCTACCGCCCTGCTCATACGTCATGCCAATAGCGCCGTTGTACATGGGATAGGTATCGCCATAACTCGGATAGAAAAGATCAAAACGTTCCTTTGTAAAATACAGCCAGCCCTGTTCATCAAAATACTTCGCATTATTTTTCCCGATAAGTACCTGCAATTGGCGCTGCCAGGGCGTAATGGCGTCGTGAAAAGGTTCTGCCGCAGGCGCAAAGTAATAAGGCGCCTCTATTTCCTGCTCATGGAAATCCACATGCAGCTGCGGCATCCACTGGTTGTACTTAGCCACCCGCTGTTGCGATTCCTTTTGTGTTTGCCAGGCCCAGTCGCGGTTCAGGTCAAAGTAATAATGATTGGCCCTTCCGCCCGGCCAGGGCTCATTATGTTCTCTCGACCAGCGGTTTACATTGGGTGTAACGCCGCGGGTATTGTTATAGAAGTTCACATATCTTTCACGGCCATCGGGGTTAAGACAGGGATCAATGATCACTACGGTATTCTTCAGCCATTGCTGCGTTTGTGCATTCCCGTTATTAACCAGTTCATACAGTACTTTCATAGCTGCTTCCGTGGAAACCGCCTCATTGCCATGCACATTATAACTTAGCCATACAATTACCGGCTGGTTATCAGCGCTGTTGCCTTTTGCGTTGGACATGTCCAGGCTGCGCTGCCGGATCTCTTCCAGGCGGCCGGCATTTTCAGGAGAGGCTATAATAGCCATCAGCAGCGGCCTGCCTTCATAGGTGGCGCCATATTGCTCCAGCTTTACATTCTTTGCCGTTGCCGCCACCTGTTTAAAATAATCCACCACCTTGTAATGAGGCGTAAACCGGGTACCCAGGGGATAACCGAGAAACTGCTCAGGTGTTGGCGCCTGGGCGTTTGCAAAAAGAGTGCCCAGCATAACAACGGCCATTAATAAAAATCTGCGCATATAAAGCCTGAAATTGAATACTGTAAGTTAGGAATTGTTTTCCGGTGATGATTATTAACCTGCTTAAATTATTAAATTTCCCATAATTCAGCGCATATCGTTAATTTCGATGCAAACAGACACCCATGCGTTTCCTTATCATGCTGGGGATGACGGTATGCACATTACACACCGCCTGTGCCCAACAAACAACAGACGAATTACATCCTTACGACTACAGTATCGAGAAAGATATTAAAGTATTGCACGGGGCGGTAGTATCAGCACATCCGCTGGCCAGCCGTGTGGGCGCCATCGTACTGCAACAGGGCGGCAACGCCATAGATGCTGCCATTGCCACCCAGCTGGCGCTGGCAGTGGTATATCCCGGCGCCGGTAATATTGGCGGCGGCGGCTTCCTGGTGGGCCATCTGAAAAACGGGCGCAATATTGCTATCGACTACCGGGAAACAGCACCCGCAAAAGCGCACCGGGACATGTACCTCGACTCTCTCGGTAATCCCATTACCCAGCTAAGCCTCGACGGGCATCTCGCCGCAGGCGTACCAGGCACTGTGGCCGGTTTATTTGCCGCCATGAAATATGCAAAACTGCCTTTTTCCAAACTGATAGATCCCGCCATCCGCCTGGCGGAAAAAGGATTCGTGATCACCGCAGCAGAAGCTGCAGGACTCAATAGCGCCAGGGCCGATTTCGAAAAACTCAACACCACTAAAACCGCTTTTGTAAGGGAACAACCCTGGAAAGCCGGCGATACGCTGGTACAGAAAGAACTGGCACATACCCTCACGCTTATACGAAATAAAGGCGCCGCAGGATTTTACCAGGGAGAAACCGCTGCCAACATCGTAGCAGAAATGAAACGTGGCAACGGCATCATGACCCTGCAGGATCTCAAAAATTATAAAGCAAAAGAAAGAACCGCCGTTGCATTTAACTATAAAGGCTATACGATTGTAACCATGCCCCTGCCTTCCAGCGGCGGCATTTGTCTCCAGCAGCTCATGGGTATGGTGGAAAACTATCCCATCTCGCAATGGGGCTTCCAGTCGCCACAGGCGGTTCAGCTGATGATAGAAGCAGAAAGACGCGCCTATGCCGACCGCGCCCAGTTTCTTGGCGACCCCGATTTTGTGAAAGTGCCTTTCTCACAACTCACTGATAAAAAATACCTGGCTACCCGTATGCAGGACTTTACACCAGGCAAAGCAGGTTCCAGCGAACAAACAAAAGCAGGAGTACTTCCCGAAAGTGAAGAAACCACCCACCTCAGCATCATTGATGCCGATGGTAATGCCGTAGCAGTAACCACCACACTCAATGGCCACTTCGGCAGCAGAACAGTAGTAGGTAAAGCGGGCTTCCTGCTCAATAACGAAATGGACGACTTCAGCGTAAAACCAGGCGTACCCAATATGTACGGACTGGTAGGCACAGAAGCCAATGCCATTGCTCCTTCCAAGCGCATGCTCAGCTCCATGACGCCCACCCTGGTGCTGCAAAAAAATGAAGTGCTGTATTCCCTGGGCACACCCGGCGGTTCTACTATCATTACCTCCGTTTTCCAAACGTTGATGAATACACTGGAATTTGGCCTCTCGCCATCGGAAGCCATCAACAATCCCAAGTTCCATCACCAGTGGCTTCCCGATGAGGTAGCAGTGGAAAACGGGTTCCCGGACAGTACCATCCGGGCCCTGGAAGGAATGGGCTACAAAGTGGTAAAACGCGGCCCCATAGGCCGTACTGAAATTATTAAAAGAGCGCCTGAAAGCCGTTACCTGGAAGCCTCCGGTGATAAACGCGGCGACGACAGCGCAGCAGGATATTAATCTAAAAATACTGACAATGTCTATCCAGTCTATTTACTTACAAAGCGCACTAAAACGCCTTGAAATACACCGGGAGCTGGGTGTTAAAACCATACAGCGACTGAACAAAGACCAACTCAACTGGCAGCCGGAGGGGGACCCCAATAGTATTGCCATGATCATTAAACACCTGCATGGTAATATGTTATCGCGCTGGACCGATTTCCTCACCACCGACGGGGAAAAGCCAGGCCGTAACCGCGACGAAGAATTTGAGGAAAGCGGCCACAGTTATGAGCAGATCATCCAACTGTGGGATGAGGGCTGGGATTGCATGCTTACGGCCATCCGCGGGTTGCAGGATACGGATCTCGACAGGACCGTATTTATCCGCAACGAGCCCCACATTGTAATAGACGCCATTAACCGGCAGCTGGCGCATGTGCCCTATCATGTGGGCCAGATCGTATATATCGGGAAAATGCTCCTGAAAGATAAATGGGAAAGCCTGTCTATCCCCAAAGGCGGATCGGCAGCTTTCAATAAAGCAAAAACAGGGAACTGATCATTCATGAAAATACGTCAACTACTTGCCGTTGTTACGGTATTACTCCTGTTTGCCGCCTGCCAGGGGAAAAAGAACAATGAACTGCTGATGAATAAAAAGTGGCGGGTTTATGATGTGAAAATTCCACCGGAATCGCCCATTAGCAACACGCAGTACATACAGGCGCAGGACCTGAAAAAAGGTTATTACCGGGATGCTTATTACCAGTTCCTGGATAATAACGTGTTTGTGGCCACCATTGCCGGCAGGTCCGATACAGGTAAATACTTCATTCTCAGCAACGGCGCCATGATCTCCGTGACGGCGAAAAACGGCGACCGTAAAGTGGAAAACCTCGTTACGGTTACCAGGCTTACGGAAGATTACTTCGATATGCAGGTAACCTCTACCGATTTCCAGTTTATTTTATGTACGAAGAAAGAATAACGGCTATGTTGTATACGGATCATACACCCGGAAGAACGGTTACACAGGAAGGCCGCAGCTGCCTTTTCTTTTCAGGATTTGCCTACCTGGGCCTGCACCAGCTGCCAGCCTTCAAACGCCTGCTGGCTGAAGGCATTGATAAGTATGGCACCCTGTTTCCTTCTTCCAGGTCCGGCAACTTACGTTTATCTATATACGAAGAAACAGAACATGCCCTTTGCACACATGTAAAACAGCAATCAGCCGCCGTTTTTTCTTCCGGTTACCTGGCCTCCCAGGCGGCCGCACAATATGCCGTTAGTAACCGGCAGCCCTTATATGCACCGGACGCGCATCCTTCATTGTGGTACCAGCAACCCGTGTTACCGGACATGAACCGGGAAGAGTGGATCGCCCATACTATTGAAAAAGTGAATACACATCCCGATCATCATTTTGTGATCATCACTGATACGGTGAACCCGCTCACAGGCGCTATCCATCCTTTTCACTGGTTGCAGGAGTTGCAGCGCAAAGTGCTGGTACTGGCGGATGATTCCCACGGGATCGGCATATTAGGCTCCAACGGGCAGGGCGCCATTCATTTCTTACCTGAAACCCCGTACGTCAGGTACCTGCTCTCCGCCTCACTGGCAAAAGCATACAGCATTGCCGGCGGAGTGGTTGCCGGTCATGCCGCGGATATCACAGCTGTTAAAAAGCTGCCCGTTTTTTCCGGCAGCACTCCCATGATGCCCGCCCACGCCCATGCCTGGCTGCACTCCGGGGAACTGGCTGCAAAAATGCGCAGGTCATTACAGCAAAATATCGCTTACTTACTTCATCTTACTGCCAATACCACCGTGCATAACCCGCATGGCCTTCCCATGTTCATCCTGCCAACCGGCGATAAGCTGGTGCATTACCTGCAGGACAGGGACGTGATCATTTCCAGCTTCCCCTACCCGCAGCCACATAGCCCGGTGATCAACAGGGCCGTGGTTTCTGCACTGCATTTGCAGGAAGATATAGCCACGCTGCATCAATTCCTGCAGGAGTTTGGGATCATACCCGCATAAAAAAAACGGGAGGATACTACCCTCCCGCCTTCTCATTGTTTTCTATACTCATTAAGGGGTTACTTTCACTGTTTTAGGCATCCGCAACTCTACCACGTATACACCCGCTTTCATGAGGCGGAAGGCAAACAACGGGTTTACGCTACCCACCTTGGCCGACACATTTTTATCTACCGATACATAAGCAGAAGGAATACGGTAATACATCAGGTAGTTCCAGTTGGTACCGCCGCTGGAATAGCGGCTCAGCGGGAACGGCGCAATCTCAAAATTACAGATCATCGCCGTATCCGTGTATTCAATCGGGTGGAACCTGGCGTAGTTTTCAAAAATGGGACGGTCGCCACGCTTAATGATCTCTCCCTTTTTCGGGTTAAATGGTTTCCCGTCTTTATCCGTTATTTTCAGGATAACGGATGCGCCGCTTTCATTGATCCTGGTCACCGTCATTACCGGCGTGCCCATGGGCACAGTAGGAGAACCATCGTCGGGGAAGAAGTTACAGTTAGCAGTGGTTTCTGTAACCAGCGGCGGATCAACGGTAGTAAGTGTACCAATGTTCTTGTACACTTTTGAACCGGCCACATTGGATACCTCCACGTCATATTCGTAAGTTACATCCAGCGGCAAACTATCCGTAGCGCCATTGAATACAAACTGGCCGCTGGACAGGAATACATAAGGCTGCATTTTTTTCAGCTCGCGTTTTTTATTCACCAATTCAATGGTGGTATCTTTTGCCGGATCTACCGCTGCCGTATATACGTAAACGGGGTATTCCTTATAAAATTCATCCGCATGTTTTTTGTTATCCGCCCGCCTGATATCCAGCAGCTTCACGGTCATGGGCTGGGTAGTGCCATCCGCAAGGATAGCGCTTGTTTTCTGGAACGCGTTACCACGTTGTACTTCTATCGGGGTATCCGGTACATACAGGCCATCGCTCAGGAAGCCTTCTTCTATCTTTTTACATCCCGCAACCAGCAGCCCGAGCAGCACAGCGGAGGTAAGCCATTTCTTTCCTTTATATTGATGCAACATACTTTTTAATTTAATGATGATTATTTCCAGTAGAACACATGGTTGTTTTGCAATACATGCAATACGCCTGTTTTTGTAATGATACCGGTAGTTTGCAGGGTATACTGTATGTCCCTGTCGTCTTCAGGATAATCATCAGGCCGGGGATCCGGGTCCAGTCCGTTGATCAGTTTGGTCAGCGCCATATATTTTACACCGGCAGAAAAAATATCATCATACCCGCCGGCTTTGATCAGCTTGAAAGCAAAATCTTCCCCCACTTTATTTTTATATACCTGCGATTCCAGTGAAAGATCCGCACGTACAATTTTCCCGCTGAAAACATAAGCCAGCAGGGAGTCGCGCAGCTCCGGCGCCTTCAGGCTGTCGATGGTGTACAAAACGTTTTCATCATTCAGTTCCTTTTGCAGCTGCGTAGTCCTCACTCCCAGGAATTGTTTGATCGAATAATCCGTAGGCGCTACAAAAGTCACATCGCTGTTGATGGTTTCTTTGAGCCCGGCTTTATCGATGAGCAGGATCAGCGTATCAAAGTTTGAATTTGTTTTGAGATAATCGTAAGTGGTAAGATCTGTATGATCATTGGTTGGACTACCGCCCAGGAAATGATCGTCTTTCTTACAGGCCGCGAATAACAGGGTAACCAGTAACATGCCCCAGCCAGCCTTTGCAGTAAATATTTTCAGTTTGTTCATATCAGTTCATTTAAGATTCAGGATGCTATTTCACTTTACCGAGCCAGTAGTCATTTTGTTTGAGCACACTGTTGTTGAGGAACAGCACGCGTCCTACCGGCCATTTCCAGCCACCGGCGTCAAAGCGGTCCTGCGGGAAACCTGCCGCCGCATTCACGTCGCCGTTCATCAGCATGCGTGTGCGCACCAGGTCGTACCAGCGCTGGCCTTCTGCATATAACTCACGGGAACGTTCCAGGAACGCTTCCACTTTAATATCGGTTACATCTTCCGGCAAAATGGGTGCTGCCTGTGAGCGGGCCCTCACGCGGTTGATATCCATTAAGGCCGCGCCAACATTTCCCTGGTCGGCATGAGCCTCTGCACGCAACAGCAACAGGTCGGCATACCGCATCAGGATGATATTGGCGTCTACAGCGGCGTCGGTGAAATTGCCCGGGTTACGGTAGTTGATATTTTCCCTGTTGGGGCCTGCAAACTTGCAGATCAGTACATCGTACTGGCCTGACGCATCGAGGTTGGTAAAGTAATAGCGGCGGCGCAGATCAGTGCCATCTTCATCATACAGCAAATTGATCAGGTCAATATTCGGCGCATCCACCTTACTGTCCTTATTGTTGATAAAAGGCGTTTTCAGGATGCCGTAATAAAATCCTTTCTCTACCTGTTGTTCACCATTAGCTACCTGCATATTGATCTCAAATATTCCTTCCATTGATTTCCCGTGGAAGATCTTCGGATACATTTCTGCCGGCAACAACTGGTATTGGCCGCTGTTCTCTACTGAATCAATGGCTGCAATGGCATTGGTTACATCAGATACTACCTGTCCTTTGTTCAGGAAATTCCTCCACATGTAAGCATGGGCCAGTAATCCGAAAGCAGCGCCCCTGTTGGCTCTCACCGCCCTTTCCGTACCGTTCTTATATTCCCAGGGCAACAGGCTGATGGCTTTTTTGAGATCGGCAATACAGGTATCGAGAATGATCTTTTCATTGGTTCTCGGGATATTTTCTGAGGTTACCGGGTTGGGATCATACTTCGTCACCAATGGCACATCGCCCCAGATACGCACCATGTAGAAATAGCTGAATGCGCGCAGGAAATAGGCTTCTCCCAGGAAGCGGTTACGGGTGCGGGTAGGCTGATCCGTGAATTGTGCGTCGGGGATATTGGGAATACTATGCAGCATAATATTCGTTTGGGTGATCACTTTATAGTAGGGCGACCAATCGTGATATTTCTCCAGGTAAGAACCCAGGAAATCAGCCGTATTCATGCCATCCCCGCCTTTCACCAGGAACCTCACATCGTACTGGTTATAATCCGAAAACTCGTAGGCAGGTAACGAACCATACGCAAAATGCGACATATTCTGATCCCAATCCGTATTGGAAGTTAAGGCCCTGCGTAGTAAAGCATAGCCGCCAGCCACCCCCTGCTCTGCATCCCGCTGGTTGGTCCAGAAAACGGAATTATAGGGAGAATTGATCGGCTCCTGGTCCAGCAGCTTCTTACAGGACACAAACGGCGACAACAACAGTCCTGCAGCTATTACCGTGAATATATTTTTCAGACAGTTCATATCTTCTTCTTTTTAAAAATTAAAAACCAACATTTACACCAAGGGTGAACTTACGTGGTATAGGATAACCGCCACCGGTGTAAGTACCTTTTTCGTCCACTGCTTCCGCATCAGGAACACTTGATCGCTGGAACATCTTTACATTGTCCACAACGCCATAGATCTGGAGCTTACTGAGTTTAATGCGTTCCAGGAACTTAGGACTGAACTGGTAAGCAAGGTTCAGGTATTTGATACGCAGGTAAGAACCATCTTCCACAAAAGCGGAAGAAAAAGGAAGGAACTGGTAATAATAATGCTCACTGTAAGGGATCACTTCCGCATACTTGCTATTGTCTCCTTCCTTATGCCAGCTATCGATGGAAGAAGGATCTATAGCAGCAATGGTAGCATAGCTGTTGGTTAAACCTATCAGCCTGTCGGACATATACTTGTTATAGATATCACGTTTAAGGGTAAACGTCATGTATACCTGCAGGCTCCACGGACCGTAAGAAAAGGCGTTGGTAAAGCCACCGGTGCAGGCCGGGTTGGGATTACCGCTGCGTACTTTATCGTTCCAGTCCCATACGTCATAGTCGCCGTTCTGGTCTTCCCAGATAAAGTCGCCCGCCTGTACGGTATGGTTACCACCCCAATAGGTAAGCTTTTCACCGGTGTAGGGGTTAAACGGAATATCTTTTTCGCTGGCGTATACGCCTTTATTTTTAATGAGATAGAACTCATTGATAGCGCGGCCTTTGGTAAGCACATACGTCATCCCCGTATTGTTATCCGGTACCATCAGGTCGCGGTTACCATTGGGTAATTTAACGATCTGGTTTTTGATGAAAGATAAGATCAGGGTAGAGTTCCACTGGAACTTGCTGGTAGGCGGCGTGATCCGGCCCTGTATGGTAAATTCCACACCGGTGTTGCGTACATCCACCGCGTTGGTATTCACTCTGTCATACCCGGCAGTAGATGGCAGCAACAGGTTAAACAGCAGTTTGGAAGTGCCCCTGTTAAACGCATCTGCGGTAACGTTCAGTCTTCCGCCAAAGAAGCTCGCATCCACGCCTATATTGGATTGGATAGCCTGCTCCCAGGTAAGCCCGTCCTGCGCCACCCCATCGGAGAAGTTAGGCGTTACGGCATTCACCCCGTTGTAGGTACCACCGGTAGATCCGCCATAGGTACCCTGGTTGATGCTGTAATTATTATACTGGAGATAATATTGTTTTGGCAGTCTTCCGGTTACCCCATAGCTTCCGCGGATCTTGAAGTATTCAACACAGCTTTTGAAAGGCGCCATAAACGGCTGGTCGGAAAGGTTCCAGCCGGCAGATACGGAGGGGAAGTAGCCCCATCTGCTGTTACGCCCGAAGCGGGAAGAAGCATCTGCACGGTAGGCAAACGACAGGAGGTATTTCTCTTTATAATTGTAATTCACACGGGAGAAAAAGGACAACATCCCGGACGACTGATAGTCGGACCCCGAAACAAGGTTCCCATAAGCATCCCTGTACATCATGTAGCTGAGATTATATCCCTGTACCACTTTCACATTATCGTTACTCAGCGCGCCGCTTCCTATACCGGTAAATTCATTCCGGATATTGTTGATAGTGTTACCCAACAGCACATTCAAATGATGATCTTTAGTAACAACATCTGTAGAATAACTCAGCGTATTATCGAGGTTCAGGTTTTCATAACGGGATTTACCGCTTTGTGCATAAGATAAGCCGGCGGTGTTCAGTTCTCCCGGTCTGAAAATATCGCGGGTGTTGATGCTGGACTGAACAGAACCTATCGAGGAAAAGCGCAGCTTTTTGGAAATGTCATAGTTCACGGTAAGACTGGCAGTGATATCATCGTTGATGTTTTTATCACGGCCGGATTCCAGGTCGCCGGTTAAGTTTTTGCGGTCAATATCGGAGATATTGAAGAGGGAGGAAAGATACTGGCCGTTTATAAGCGGAATTACGTTTTCGCCCGGGAACACGCCACGGCCGCGGGATCTATCGCCACGGCTCAAACGGAACAGGGAAGAAACATTCAAACGGGACGACATTTTCACGCCCATGGCAGCGGAAATGGTATAGCGTTTAAAGCCGGTTCCGCGGATCGTTCCGTCTTCATCGTAATAGTTGCCGCTGATACGGTAGTTGGTCGTTTCTGATGCGCCGGAAACAGAGAGGTCGTAGTTCTGGATAATACCGTTCTGGTAAAAGAGATCCTGCCAGTCAACCGCGCCGCTGAAAGCAGGATTGAGGCTGTCTGTCAGCATCATGGGAATACCGTTCACTTTCTGCTGGTCTGAAAGATACTTTTGCAGGTAGTTCATTTTGAACCATCTTTCTTCCGCACCGCCATATACGGTTTCAAATTTTGGTTGTTGGGTTAAACCCGCATAGGTAGAGAAGTTCACCTGTGGTTTGCCCTGTTTACCGCGTTTGGTTTTTACGATCACTACACCGTTGGCGCCGCGGGAGCCATAAATGGCGGCAGCAGAGGCGTATTTCAGAATGTCGATAGATTCAATATCGTTGGGGTTCAAACCGGCAATATAGTTGGTACCGGTGTTATCAAAGGCCGCAGCATCATCCAATGATACGGGGATATCGTCTATCACGAACAACGGGGAGCTTAAAGTACGGGCGGCGCTGGCATCGCGGCTGATAGAGGTATTTCCTCTTACCACGAAAGAGCCTCTTACACCCGGCTCACCGGTAAAGTTCTGTACGTTCAAACCGGCGGCACGACCTTGCAACAGCTGGTCGAAGCTGGGAGAAGGCAGGTTTTCAATATCCTTGCCCTTTACGCTGGAAACCGCTGCCGTTACCGTTTTTCGCCGTACTTCCTGGTAACCGATCACCACTACATCTTTCAAACTTTTGGCGTCTGGTTTCAGGGCAATCGTATAAGACGCTTTTCCCGACAATACCAACGTTTGCGTTTCAAAGCCTATAAATGAAATGGAAAGCTTGTTGGAACTGCCTTTCAGGGTAAGCGTAAACTCGCCATTGGGGCTGGTGGCTGCACCATTATTGGTACCTACTTCTTTTACAGATACACCGGGTAAGGGCCCACCTTTGTCATCTGTAACAGTACCTGAAATTTTTCGCTCCTGGGCCCATGCCTGCAGGCATAGGAATCCCATTAGCACTAGTAGTAGCAACTTTTTGTGCATAGATTCTGGTTTATTGAATTATTCTGGAATTATCAGACTGGTCGACTGAATGTTTACGGAAATTTGTTCACTGGTGAAATAATAGTTGTTGCTGTGTTACTGGAACGGGTGAATTACAATCGTTGCTGGTACGTTAAGTTTGGTTGAATAAATCCGGTTATAAAAATGTTTGTTCACTGAAATTGCTACACTGTTATTAAATGCTCACTCGTACTTCATTGTTCTGGGAAGGTCGTCGCTGGCATTTTGCGAACCGCCCGCCGGCTATTCGAAGGACATGTCTTCGCAAAACCCAGTCACCGCCTTATTAGAGCGGCCTGAAATTCATTTCAAACAGACACCGGGAGAGTGTCATCAGGAGGAGTTATCATGAAAAAGTTTCTTTTGGTTCTCGCAGCATCCGTAGCAATGGCGGGAAGCGCATTGGCAGAGCCGGTCCGCATCAGCGTGGGATCCTACAATCTCAACAACCTTCCTTTTCCGGTTGCGAAAGGTCTCGGCCTATATGAGAAGGAAGGCCTTGAAGTTACGGTAGAAAACTTTGCCTCCGGCGGCTCCAAAACCCTGCAGGCACTCGTTGCCGGATCGACCGATATCGCGGTCGGCTTCTACGATCACACCATTCAAATGCAGTCCCAGAACAAGCATGTGGTTGCCTTCGTGACGCTTGCACGAAATTCCGGTCTTGTGCTGGCGGGCACCCCCTACAGCAAGTTCGATCCGGCAAAGCCGGAAACGATGAAGGGTGCAAAGGTCGGCATTACCGCGCCGGGCTCGTCATCGGATTTCTTCGTCCGCTACTATCTTCAGCGGCATAATCTC
>JBCNPS010000106.1:0-15684 GCA_039593235.1 Chitinophaga sp.
TCAACCAAACGATCGTTGACACGACCAGCAACTGTATTTTTTGCAAGACCAGGACCAATGCTAAGTGCACCCAATCGCGGTAGCGCCATATTCTCCGGCTGTCGTCCCTTTCATATCCTTTGGTATCGGAGTAGCGGGCCAGGTCCAGCCACATGGCGGCCCAGCGCTCGCCATAGTGGGGTGATTGCAGGAGGCTGTCCACTATTTTTTCATATGCTTTGGGATCGTCGCTGGTCGCAAACTGTGCGGCCATTTCAGGAGTAGGTGGCAAACCGGTAAGGTCCAGACTTACGCGGCGGAGCAGGGTCATTTTATCTGCTTCCGGGGAGGGCTTCAATCCTTCTTCTTTCAGTTTTGCCTGTATGAAGTGGTCTATTTCATTACCATTGGGAACATCTATATCAGGTACCGGGATATTTTTGGGAGATACATACGCCCAGTGTTCTCCCCATTCTGCGCCCTGTTTCACCCAGCGGGTGAGGATATCTATTTCCGCATGGGTAAGTGGTTCGCCTTTCTGCGGCATCCGTTCTTTAGGATCTTTACAGGTAAGGCGGCGTATAAATTCGCTTTTCTCCGGGTGACCGGGAATAATGGCGGGTTTGCCGGATTTGGTAACGCCCAGGGCTTCTTCCCTGAACAGTACACTAAATCCGCCGCTTTGCTTCACCCCGCCGTGGCAGCTGATACAATGCTTATTGAGCACGGGTTTTACCTCGGTGCTGAAGTCTACTTTCTTATCGGAGCTGCAGGTGGCAAAAAGCAAACCTGCTCCTGCTGCCAGGGTGAGACTCACGGTGAGCCTCAACGTGGAAAAATGGTCCATTGTTTTTTCATTGACGTCTGTAAAAATAAGCCGGCAGCATGGAACAGGGGCTAGATGATATGCTGTTTATGATGGATTATCTTACGGTTACGATTTCCTCTCCCTGTATTGGTTGGGCGATACACCCATGACCCTGCTAAACATCCGGGAGAAGTAATAAGGATCTTCCATGCCAAGCTGGGCGGCAATTTCCTTGATACGCAATTGTGTGAAAAGCAGGTACTGGCAAGCCTTCTGTACTTTCAGCTGGTTAAAGTATTCGATGGGAGAGAAGCCGGTATTGTTTTTAAAAAGATAAGAGAAATGTGATTGAGAGAGATTTACCGCCTGCGCCATTTGTTGCAGGGTAAGCATCTGGTCGAGGTGATTATTCATATAATCGATGCACTGGTCGATGGCATCGTTCTGGCGGAAAGCCTTGCCCTGCTGGGTAAGGTCGGGGTATATACAGGAAGAAAGGAACGACCAGAAGTTCATATTGGACCATACCAGGTTTTCTTCCCGGTAGCCTCTTTGCAGCTGTTGGTAGATGCGCTCAAACTGGTGCAACCTGTCGGGGGAGTGGGGAAGGTACACTTTGTTGCCTTTCCATTCCCTGATAGCGGTTTGCACAATACCGTCTGCACTGGTACCCTGGAAATGTGCCCAGTAGATAGTCCATGGATCATTTTCATCCGCACTGTATTCATGTGCGCATTTTCTTGGCAGCAGGAAGCAGTCGCCCGCCTGGATGGTATGCACCTCTTTTTTCAGCGTGATACTGCCTCTGCCTTCCAGGCAATAGATTAAAATATGTTGGTCTGCGCCCTGCGCTCTTTTCCGGTGATGGAACAGCGCTTTGGGATAATACCCTATATCCGTGATATACAGCGGCATAAGTGCGGGTTCCCGGGCGCATTTCCTGTTCAGGATGTTACGTGGAATAACGATCATCCGCTGGCCCTGAAAGCCTTCTTTCTTCCTGATCATACGTGCAACCGGTTTTTCCGCAAAGTAAGAAAATCCATGCGTTATTCCACGATCTCCACACCCAGCCCGTCGAGCAATGCGAGGGCATCAGGTAAACTGAATTTTGCTTTTCTTACTTTATTGTTTTGTACGTCAATGGCGTATCGCTGAGCGCCGGTGAAGTTCGCCTGCGTAAGATCTGTTTCCGCGAAGCGTGCGCCTGCGAGGTCGGTGCCGCGGAAGTCGGCCAGTGAAAGATTGCAGCCGGAGAAATCGGCTTCATCTGCCTGGCAGTGGAGAAAAATTCCTTTTTTCAGGTTCTGGCCGGAAAAGCTGCAGTAGCTGAGGCGGCTGTGGTGGAAGTCTACCGTGAGCGGTTTCCGGGCGTTATGCCACGCAATGCCAATGGCTTTGGTGTGTTGCAACACCACGCGGTTGAAAGCGGTTTGTTTGAATTGTATCAGTGAAAGATCGCATTCTTCGAAAGTACATTTCTCAAAAGTACATTCTGTAAAGATGCATTCCTTCAGGCTGCATTTATAGAAATGGCAGTCGTAGAACTCCCTGCCGGAAATAGTTTTTCCTTCCCAGGTAATGTTTTCAAATCTTTTGTGTTCGTGTGAAATTTCCTGATCGTAGTCCGCCACGGTTTGAAAGTTTAGTGTATGAAGGTAAGGATTATGTGGAACCGGTGCAGCGCTGAGCGCTGTGAAAAAATCATTTTTGTGGGGTGAATCGCCAAATACTGGATATCTTTACATTGCTTCCTGTGTGTTGAAATGGAGAACAGATCTAATAGTATACAACGAAAAATTATTCATATTGATATGGATGCGTTTTACGCATCTGTAGAGCAGCGCGATAACCCGGTATACCGCGGCAAAGCAATTGCTGTGGGTGGCTCGCCGGAAGGCAGGGGCGGGGTGGTAGCTACCGCCAGTTATGAAGCGCGTAAATTTGGCGTACGTTCCGCCATGCCTTCCAAAAGGGCGTTGCAGTTATGCCCCGAACTTATTTTTATCCGGCCCCGTTTCGATGCGTACAAAGAGGCGTCCCGGCGTATCCGGGAAATATTTTCCCGTTATACGGATCTGATAGAGCCCTTATCGCTTGATGAAGCCTACCTGGATGTAACGCAGGATAAGTTGAATATTGGTTCTGCCATTGAAATTGCGGGGCAGATCAAGCAGGCCATCAGGGATGAGTTGCAGCTCACTGCTTCTGCAGGGGTATCGGTAAACAAGTTTGTGGCGAAAATTGCGTCGGACCTCAATAAGCCGGACGGGCTTACATTTATAGGGCCGTCGTCTGTTGAATCGTTTATGGAAACGCTGCCGGTAGAAAAGTTTCATGGTGTAGGAAAGGTAACTGCCGATAAGATGAAAAGGATGGGCCTTTTTACAGGGGCTGATCTGAAGAAATTATCGGAGCAGGATCTGAAAACCCATTTTGGTAAAGTAGGGAGTTTCTATTACCGGATTGTGAGGGGAATAGATGAGCGGGAAGTGCAGCCGCACCGGGAAACGAAGTCGCTGGGCGCGGAAGATACTTTTCCATACGATTTAACCGTGGTAGCTGATATGGAAGCAGAGCTGGAAAAGATCGGGAAAACGGTATACGACCGTTTGCAGCGCTACCAGTTGAAAGGTCGCACTGTTACCCTGAAAATAAAGTATAGTGATTTTAAGCAGATCACCAGGAATCATTCCTTTCCTTTTCCGGTAGGCGATTATGATATTATTGTAGACACGGCAAAGCAATTGCTGGCGGCCACTTACCCGGAGGATAAGCGGATCCGCCTGTTAGGCATTACCCTGTCTAATTTCAATGATGCGCCGTTGAACCAGGAGAAGTTACCTCCATCAGGACAGTTGTCGTTATTCAATTTTGAGGAATAGCGATACTGTTTTCCCGTACAGGCAAAGTTGTCCTGTACGCAGTACAAACTGCAGCAGCTCCGGTAAGATCCTTACTGGTAAATACGTGGAGTAGTGTAGTATATACTGAAGGAGAAGTGACAGGTTTTCCGCTGATGTTGTTATTTTATGCAGGAGAAGATAAGTTGCCGCATAAAATAACCATGCTTACATAACCAGGTTGTTACGCCAGAATGCAGGTACGTCTATTTCTGTTTCAATTTCTTCGCTTCTTTCCTGCATGAGGTCCAGCAGGTTTTTGTGAAGGTCGGGATGTTCTTCCCAGAAAGCAGCGGGAACGTCGAGTACGGCTTTCAGCAGGTCGCCGGGATACATACCGGCAGTTACCAGTACATCCTGTTGTAATATCTCCAGTGCTAAAGGAACCAGGTAAGAAGGATTAAATGATTGTCCGATTAAGACGCGCAATTCGCTTGCGGCTAATTTTACTACTGGTACTTTAACTAAGGCAAGACATTTCTGAACTATTCCCGAATCCTGATCTGTGGCTGTTCCCCAACTCTTATTCTCCAACTGCTCCAAAGATTTATATCTCCAGATATCTTTCTTATTCATAAAAAATGTGTCTCTCTTTTCGTGCTAATAAAATAGTTATTTATGAAGATGATTTCAACGCGCAATTTTTTCTTTTGATGGTGATCATCTGTCAGAACCTGCGGAGTATTGCAGGTGTTGCGGTAGCCGGCCAGCGCCGGCGGTTATAAGAAACCAGGATCAACAGGGTATAAATATAATCAATATTGTTGATGGCAAAAGAAAATTTTCCAGCTTTAACATTTTATGTGGAAAACGGCGTATCAAAATGGCCAACGTATGGGGGATGCCGTGGTGTTCCTGTTAAAATCCCCCGGCGGCTGCCAGGGGATTTTCGTATAATGTATCCCGTTATTTACGCGGCTCCCTGGTATTTGGGCAGTACCAGCAACTTCACGATGCTGTGTGCAGCGCCGGACAAAGCCAGGGCGATAAGGATCAGCAGGGCTGCTTTGCCTGGTGTATTGAACACATCGATCACTCCGGAAACGTCTTTCCCGGCGAAGAGGATGGCAATGAGGCAGGCAAGCCCTCCTGTAATCCACAGGGTAATGTGCGACCACAGGTATTTTTGTTTTTGAAATCCTTTTTTCCCGAATGAAGTAAACAGGAGATAAACGTGGGCCAGGAAGAACAGGGCGGCCAATACAGTAAGAGTTGTGAGCATTCTGGTTAATTTAGGTATTGGAAAAATTATCAGTTGTTCTAAAATATAGAATTATTTCCACATGTACAAGCGGCGGCTTTCATTTGGCAGGCATTGTTATTACGCAGCGTCGCCGGCATTGGCGCGGATGCTGGAAATATGTTCTGCTATCAGGTGCAGCCGGTAATAGTATTTCTCAAAAATATCGTCGTACATGCGGTGCCTGTTTTCCAGGAAGGCGTTCAGCGCCTCATAGATAAATTCCTCAAAAGTGTGATGTTCACTCACCTTGATCACGCATTCAAACACGGGTTCCATACTGGTGGCGAACTTTGTTGTTACTTCAATATCAGCCATACAGGTGATCATATCCTTATACAGGTGAGGCGCTTTGGCAAAGGGCGCATAATGGATCGCCGTAAACCCATCTTCATCGTATACATATTTATCTACCTCTTCCGATAATAAAAACTGTACTACTTCCCGGTTATTATTATGCCTGGTGGCCAGCAGCAGTGGCGTGTCCATACTGGCCAGCACAAAGTTAAAATGGATGTTGTGTTCAATGAGGATCAGCAGCATATCGGTGATGGCAGCCAGCCGGTGATGCTTAAAAATATAAGCGATGGCAAAAAGGTAATCCGCATTGTCGATATAAAGCGGCACGCCCTTGTTCAGCAGGTACTGCACCGCCTGCGGTTTATTGGCGCCTACGGCGCAAAAAATAATGGGGATAATATCTTCTTTCTTATAATGCATATCCGCTCCTCCCTCTTCAATCAACAGTTCCGCGGCTTCAAAAAATATCTCCTGGTATTCCAGTAAATCGCATAGTAACTGTGACCGTTCCTCCCTTGTAAAGAACGAGAGGTTATAGCCGAGCAGGGTGATAATTTCATCTGGCTCCTGACTGCTTCTTAGTTTGCGTTTCAGGTCGTACAGCGAAATTTTTTGCATAGAGTTTTCATAGTGTGATAATAGCTGCTGGGAGAGAACCATTCCATAGGATGAAAACGCAACTGCAATGATAATAAAATATTACCAAAATATATCATCTGTTTTCCTGGTGTTTCCAAAGCTCCTGGAAAGCGGCGCTGTTGGCCCGCAGGTAATGGAAAGTGCCTTCAGATACAATGCGGCCCTGGTCCAGTACATAGATATAATCGAACTGCGGCAGCAGGTGCAGCCTGTGCATGGCAGAGATGATGGCTTTATCGGAAAATGCCTGGAACATTTTTTCATAGATCATGGCTTCGGTTTTAGGATCTACGCTGCTGGTGGGTTCATCGAGAAGGATCACCTGGCTGTTGCGTGCTGCGAGTATGCCGCGGGCCAGTGCGAGCCGTTGTTTTTGTCCGCCGGAAAGGTTCACGCCTTTTTCCCGGATATCGGATGCCAGTCCCTGCGGGAGCATTTCCACTACTTCTGAAAAATGGGCGCTGCTGCATACTGCCATAATCTCTTCCGGCTGGAAGGGGAGTCCGAGCGTAATATTGTATTCAATGGTATTTTCAAAGATCTCGGGTTCCTGGGGGAACAGGGTAACGCTTTCGTTTACGGTGGCTAACGGTACGGCTTCTTCATTTACCAGTATTGTTACGCCGGGCTCCGGCTCGTACAGGCCGCGTAAAATGGCCAGCAGCGTACTTTTACCACTGCCGCTTTCACCAATAAGGGCGATCTTTTTCCCTTTTTCGATCAGGAGGTGAAGATCGTGCAGGCGTTGAGGACCGGCATTGTTATCGTAAGTGGTGGTGTGGGAAAAGTTCAGGGTACTGATACTGATCCGGTTCCAGTTAGCCGGCAGTTCCGGTGCGGCATCTGCCCTGTGATGCTGCGTATAGGCTTCACTGATATTCCCGGCGGTATCTACTGCGGTATTATACTGTACCACGTCGGTGTATTGCCAGGCTACGTCCTGGAACACGCTGGTGAACTGGTTTACATAGCCGAGAAGGGTTACCAGTCCTGCAACGTAAAACATTTCGCCGGGTATCCAATGCTGGAAAACGTAACCTACCGCTATTACGCAGTATATCAACGAGATCATCATTTCGGCCACAAACCATTTCCATTCGTTGATCACGGTATTTTTCCTGAAGGGCTTCAGGATACGCTGCACCTTTGCCAGCAGGCCGTTTTCCATGCTTTTCTCCAGGCGGAGGGTGATAACCGTCATGATATTGGAAAGACTATCGAACAGCGTAGCCGATACCACATGCTCGCCTTCATTGATTTCATTGAGGGTACGGATAAAGGGGCGGTCGAACCGCAGCACGATCCATATACAAAGCACGCCCAGGGCAATACCGATACTTCCGTACAGGGGAGAGAAATACAGCATAGCGATCATGGAAAACAACAGCTTACAGATGGCATGGAGGTACATAAAGCCCCGCTCGAAAAATTCCTTCAGGGCCTCATATGCTTTCCGTATGCGGTTAATTACCGAACCGCTGTGGTTATCCTGGTGCCATTTCACCGGAAGGTGTAAAGCCTGGTGGTAGCGCTCCTGGAGGAAGTTCCGGCTCAGGTTAAAGGCCAGCTGCCGTTCCATCACGCGGGCCGGGCCATGAAAGCACCATTCCAGGAATTTGAGGCCGAAATAAGCGCCGGCAAAGATCATGGTGTAACGGGGCAGATGGGGGCTGTCGCGCTGTATGCTCCCTATGAACCAGCCGAACAGTACGGGGTTCAGGGAAAAAACGACATTGGCCATGAGGAACAGGAAATAGACAAGCAGGTATTTTTTCCGCTCTTTCCGGGCATATTTCCAGGCTGTTTTCAGTAATGATATATATGGATTGGGCATGTTTCCGGGTTTATCATCGGTCATTAAAAGTAATATTTTAACAGCAATTTGTGTTGTTCAGGTAGTGAACAAAACGCGGCCCTGGCTGTTATGGTACGATATTAGCATTCCCTCTTACGTAAAAACTTACCATATGAAAAGGTTTTTTGTATTAAAAACAGCGATGCTCCTTTTACTGGGCGCTGTTATCTCTACCAGCCTTTTTGCGCAGGAAACCAAAGCGCAGCAAAAAGCGGATAAAGTGACTAAGGTCAAATCACTGATAGACGGTCAGAATTATGTTTTTGTAGCGCAGAATGCACTGCCCATGAGTGGCCGCATGCGTAATCTTACATCGGAATACAATGTAATTGTGGGAGCGGATTCCGTGATAAGTTACCTGCCTTATTTTGGCCGGGCCTACACTTCAGTGGATTACGGCTCTACAAAATCGCCACTGGATTTCAAAACCAAATCCTTCGATTACAACATTACACCCGGTAAAAAGGATGGCTGGAATATCACCATTAAACCCAAGGATCACAGATCGGTGCAGTCGCTTAATTTAAGTGTATCCAGCGAGGGATATGCTTCCCTCCAGGTAACCAGCAGCGACCGGTCGCCCATCAGTTTTAACGGTTATATAACAGAGCGGAAATCTAAAAAGAAGTAACGCGGATTTTGTCTGACTCAGGATTTTGATGATTTCGTTGATTACCCTGATTTTATTTTATGAATTTGAAAATAGTTTTGGGAGATAGAAGCAGGATATTGCTTTTTATCTCCCATTACTATTATAAAAAAAACAAAATCAGGGTAATCAGCGAAATCATCAAAATCCTGAGTCAGACAAAATCCGCGTACCTTCGCAGGGTAAAAATTTTTGCAAATGGATAATCATACAAAGATCACGACGCTCTTCCTGGACATAGGCGGTGTATTACTAACCAATGGCTGGGACAGAGCCGCACGGAAGCTGGCTATCCAGACATTCGGGCTGGACGCATTGGAAACGGAAGAACGGCATCATCTTACTTTTGATACCTATGAAGAAGGTAAACTTACATTGGATGAATACCTGAACCGCGTGGTATTTTATGAAGAAAGGTCATTCAGCCGGCAGGACTTCCGCGATTTTATGTATGCCCAATCAGCCCCATACCCGGAGATGCTGGAACTGATCCCGAAGCTGAAGGAAAAATACCGGTTGAAAATCGCCATTGTTAATAATGAAGGACGGGAACTGAATGAGCATCGTATTCATCATTTTAATATAAGCAGTTTTGTTGACTTTTACATTTCTTCCTGCTTTGTGCATTTCCGTAAACCGGATGCAGACATTTATAAGATAGCACTGGACATTGCACAGGTAAAACCCGCGGAAGTAGTGTATGTGGAAGATCGCTCCATGTTCATTGATGTAGCCGCGGGGCTGGGCATCAACGGTGTTTGCCATACCGATTATGAAAGCACGCTGAAGAAACTGGCTGCTTTTGGGTTGGTGTTGTAGATCGTCGCGAATTTTGCCGCGAGTTTTGTCTGACTCAGGATTATGATGATTTTGCTGATTACCTTGATTTTATTTTGGAAATTTGAAAATAGTTTTTGGGAGATGGAAGCGGATTTTGTCTGACTCAGGATTATGATGATTTCGCTGATTACACTGATTTTATTTTATGAAATTTGAAAATAATTTTAGAGAGATAAGCGAATCACTTGAAGCGGATTTTTTCTTATTCTGATTAGCCTGACTTTTTCTTTTGATTTCTGCAAAGGCTTGAGATATCAGAGTATAACTGTTTTTATCTTCCTGAATTTTTTCATATAATAAAATCCCAAAGTATAATTATCATAATCTGAGTGAGACAAAATTCGCTGCCAGTCATCCGCTTATATTTTCCCAATTTCTACTAACACAATAAAATTTCAAAAGTATAATCAGTAATCATCATAATCCTGAGTCAGACAAAACCCGCTTCTATCTCCCCCAAACTAATTTCCAAAATAAAATCAGTGTAATCAGCGAAATCATCATAATCCTGAGTCAGACAAAATCCGCTTCTATCTCCCAAACTAAATTTCCAAAATAAAATCAAGGTAATCAGCAAAATCATCATAATCCTGAGTCAAACAAAATCCGCATATCGCCGAAGGCGATTTTTTACCGCTGGTGTAATTTTTTTTCCCCCACACGCCACTTTGTTATAATTAATTTCTATTTTGGCACCCGTGATTCAAATTTAGCACAGTCCCACGTTTAGCGATAGTTGAGAATTTAAATTTCATTAACAATTGGGGAATACCTGTACAGAAAAATTGATGTATCACCTGAAACGCTAAAAGCATTTAGCAATCAATGTAAACTTTTTAAAAAAAAATCCAGATCTATGCTTAGATGGAACATGTTCCGTCCAAAGTTGACACAGTTACGTGCGTACGACCGGAGAACTTTGGTATTGATTTTAAGTATTGGCAGTTGTCAACAGATGATGGCACAAAACAAATTGCCATTAACAGATTTATCTGCATTCCAGCAGCCTGCATCCAACTGGCGTATAGCCGGTGGAGTTAAAGCAGACCTGCAACAGAACAACCTGCTGCAAACAACCGCAGGTACAGGCATCCTGGTAAACCTGCCTGAAAAAAATTCACATGGAAAAGACCTGTTCAGCACCCTGGAACATGGTGACCTGGACCTTGAACTGGATTATATGATGTCTAAAGGCTCTAATTCAGGCATTTACTTACAGGGAAGGTATGAAATCCAGTTGCTCGACAGCTGGGGTACTTTGGCTCCCCGTGCATCCGACAACGGAGGTATCTATGAACGCTGGAACGACAGCAAGCCGGAAGGGCAGCAGGGCTACGATGGTCATGCACCCCGCCAGAATGTAAGTCGCGCTCCCGGTTTATGGCAGCACATGAAAATTTCCTTCCAGGCCCCCCGCTTTGATGCCGCCGGCAATAAAATTGCCGATGCCGTTATCCTGAAGCTGGAGCTGAACGGCGTAACCATCCAGGAAAACGTAGCGCTTTCCGGACCTACCCGCGGCGCCGTACAAAATAATGAAGTGCCTTCTGGTCCGCTCCGTATCCAGGGGGATCATGGAACCGTGGCTTTCAGGAACATCGTGATCAATAATTTCAGCGCACCCAAACCAACGCTGGAAAATGTAAAATACAGCGTGTACAAAGGCGGCTTCGATAAAGAACCCAACTTTGCTACCCTGAAACCTGCCGTTACCGGCGCCTCCCCGCTGCTTACCTCCAATATTGCAGGTTTACCTGACAATGAGTTCCTGGTACGCTACACCGCCACACTGGCCGTTAAAGCAGCTGGTAAATATCATTTTAACCTGCATACATCCGGTGGCCCCGGTGTACTGAAGGTGAACAACCAGCAGGTGATCACCCCACGGGGCTGGGATGGCCGCGGCAGCATTGAACTGCAGCCAGGTAACTACCCGGTGGAAGTGCTCTACGCCAAAAATACCGACTGGGCCAAACCATCCATCGCTTTAGCTGTAAGCGAAGCAGGTATCCGCGAATTTGTGATCAGCGATACCAATGTACCGGCAGATGATCCTACTGATCCTATCCTGGTAACCGCCAACGAAAACACCGTATTGCGCAGCTTTATGGATGTTCGCGGCGGCAAACGGGTAGTACATGCTGTGTCTGTAGGCAGTCCCGCTAAAGTGCACTATACCTACGATATGGACAACGGTTTGCCTTTCCAGGTATGGCGCGGCGAATTTCTCAACACTACGCCTATGTGGCACGACCGCGGCGACGGATCTTCCCGTCCGCTGGGTACCATACAGGTGCTGACCAACCAGCCTGCACTGGCTATCGGTAAACTGGCCACCAAAGAAACTGCCTGGAGCGCAGATACTGCCGGTACCGGCTTCCGCCCAACCGGTTATTCACTCGATGAAAGCGGAAAGCCTACTTTCCGTTATAATATCTATGGTACCGCTGTAACAGATGATATCAGCGTGCTTCCCGAAAACCAGGGCATTCACCGTACCGTTACGGTGCAGCAACCTGCCTCCGACCTGTATCTGCGTATAGCCGTAGGAGATAGTATAGAGCAGGTATCCCCGGGATTGTATGTGATTGGCGATAAATCTTATTATGTGAAGATGGACGATGCCAAAGCGAATCCTATTATCCGCAACCAGAACGGCCGCGCGGAGCTGATAGTGCCGGTACAGGCGAAAACAGGTTATGCGGTTATCTTCTAAGCAGCAATACTAATGACTATTATGAAACTGAACTATAAAAGAATTACAGCAGGAATAGCCGCAGGTATGTTCCTGATGACAACGGCCATCATGCCTGTAAAAGCACAGGAGTCCCCGAAGGAAGAGGACTTTTTCCGCATCGCGCGTATCAGCTCACCAGAAGGTACCCTCCTGGAAGTAGGCGGCTTATGTACCCTGCCCAACGGCGACCTGGGTGTGGCTACCCGCCGCGGCGATATATTTATAGTAGAGAACCCTACCAGCAAATCACCCTACTTCAGGAAAGTGGCTTCCGGGCTGCATGAGGTACTGGGACTGGCCTACAAGAACGGTTCCCTCTACTGCGCACAGCGCGGCGAACTCACCAAAATGACCGATACCAATATGGACGGTAAAATGGACCTGTTCGAAACTGTATACGCATGGCCCTTATCTGGTCACTATCATGAATACAGCTTTGGCCCTGTACTGGGAACCGATGGCTCCTTCTTTGTTTCCGGCAACGTTGCTTTTGGCGATGAAGAATGGTGGCGCGGTGAAAGCCGCGTGCCCTGGAGAGGCTGGATGATGCACATCACTGAAGATGGTAAAATGGAACCATATGCTACCGGTTTCCGCTCTCCCTGCGGGCTCGGTACTATCGATGGAGAACTGTTCTATACTGAAAACCAGGGCGACTGGATGGGTTCCGGTGGTTTAACCCACGTGAAAAAAGGCAGCTTTGTTGGTCACCCCGCTGGCTTACGCTGGACCAACCTGCCTAATTCACCTGTGAAGCTCACTACAGAAGAACTTTACGCCAAAGTAGACCCGCGTTTCCGCAGGGATGCCAACGGCCGCGCTATCAAGCCGGAAAACGTAGAGAACGAAAAGTTTGTGACGCTGTTTGATATGAAGAAGTATTTCCCTGAAGTACAGCTGCCGGCTGTTTGGCTGCCACACGGTATTTTAGGTATCTCCAATGCACAGCTTACCACCATCCCCGAAGGAACGTTTGGCCCCTTTGCCAAACAGGTATTGATCGGCGATCAGGGTCAAAGCAAAATCGTAAGGGTATATCTCGAAAAAGTAAATGGCGAATACCAGGGCGCTGCCTGGGATTTCAGAAGTGGTTTCCAGTCGGGCGTATTACGTTTGGCCTGGGGTACAGACGGTTCCCTCTTTGTAGGCGAAACCAACCGCGGATGGGGCTCTGCCGGCGACGCCAACCAGGGACTTCAGCGTTTGGTATGGAACAACAAAGTGCCGTTTGAAATGAGAACGGTAAACGCCATGCCCGATGGTTTTGAAATTACGTTCACCTTACCGGTAGATAAAAAGTATGCAGAAGATATCGCTTCTTACAACGTAGAAAGCTTTATCTATAAATACCACCCGGTGTATGGAAGTCCTACCGTTAATACGGAAAAGCTTACCATTAAAGGTGTTCAGGTATCTCCTGATGGGATGAAAGTGCGCCTGGTGATCGACGGGCTGCGTCAGTACTACATTCATAAGCTGTCGCTGAACGGCATCCGTACCCAGGAAAATTCCTATTCGCTGGTACATCCGGATGTGTACTACACGCTGAACAATATCCCGGAAGGCGCCAAGCTGGCGGTATCCGCACTGAGCACTAAGAACTCCGCCGCTAAAGCAGCTACTACTGCCACTAAGGTAGCGGAGGCAAAAGCAGCTTCCACAGCAACGAAAGCAGCTCCTGCAAAAACGCTGACCTACGAACAGGTGAAGCCATTGCTGAACAAGTACACTTGTTCTTCCTGCCATAATCCTGATAAAAAGCAAGTGGGACCAGGCTTCCGCGATGTAGCGAAAAGGAATTACTCTGTTGCCAAAATACTGGCGCTGATTAAAAATCCAAAGCCGGAAAACTGGCCTGGCTATGCTACGCCAATGCCTCCGTTCCCGCAGGTGCCACAGGCAGATGCGGTGAAGATTGCCAGCTGGATCAACTCCCTGAAATAAAATAATAGCATCATAAAAGAAAAGGATCGGATATAATTTATATCTGATCCTTTTCTTTTTTATGAAAGACAGCCAACGGCAGGTGAACTTTTTTTCGTCATCCCTGTTAACTATGTATCACTATGAAAAACACCTATAGCGGCAAGGCCCTCCTGTATTTGTTTTTCCCATACATAACGTTAATAAAGATACGGTTGATAAACAGGCACAACATCTTGTAAATAATCCGAGATGTGCAGGGGCGGGCCCTTAAGCGATGTAGCGCCCGCCCTTTTTTTCAGGTAAGACTAAACATGAACCCGATCCCGTAAATATTGCGGATACTGATATTTTCATTCCCCTGGAAGTATTTGCGGAAGCGGGATACGAATACATCTAAACTTCTTCCTACAAAATAATCGTTCGTTCCCCATACCTGGTGAAGGATATCTTCCCGCCGGATCACTTTATTGCTGTTATGATAAAAGTGCAGCAGCAGATCGCTTTCCAGTGGGGTGAGGATGGTTTCTTTGCCGTTACCGGTAAGTTTCAGGGAATCTTTATGGAAACGCATACCGCCAAGTTCAATGGCGTTACCAGCGGAGATGCTGTTAACGATCTGGTTCCTTTTCAGGATATTTTTGATGCGGAGCACCAGTTCATCCACATCAAACGGTTTTACGATATAATCATCTGCCCCTATCTTCAGGCCATATAGCCGGTCTTTCTTTTCACCACGCGCCGTCAGGAAAAGGAACGGAACATTGGGTTGTATCTTTACCAGTTCCTGCGCCAGTTCAAAGCCATCCATTTCAGGAAGATTGATATCTATCAGTACAATATGCCAGGCAGAAGGAGTGGCAGTAAAAGCCTCCAATGCCGCGCGGCCGTTTTGTTGCCAGTCGACAGCGAAATCCATCAGCTCCAGGTATTGTTTCACAACGTTACCGAGATCCGTTTCATCTTCTACCAGCAGAATGTGATGTTTCATAGCGTTATATTTTTGAAGGTATGGTAATGACGAAAGTACTGCCAGCACCGGGTTGGCTGCTCACTTTTATGGTCCAGCCATGTGCATCTATGCATTGTTTTACGTAGTAAAGGCCCAACCCCAGGCCCTTGGTGGGCCTGGACAGGTTAGGCTGGTGCCGGTAAAATTTCTCAAAGATATGGCGGAGGGTGGCAGTGTTCATGCCAATGCCGTTGTCTTGTATAGTGAGTACAGTAGCTTCTTTTTCGCGGAGAGTAGTGATGGTAATAATTTTCTCCGGCTGGTCGTTGTACTTCACCGCATTGTCCAGAATATTTTGCAGCAGGGTGGTAAAGTGAAAGGTATCAGCTTCTATCATGAGCGGGTGGCCGCTGCTTTGAAAATCGAAGCGGATAGCCTGTTTCATGGTATTAAGACTGTACACTGCCAATATCCCGCTGATCAGTTCATTCAGATCGGTGGTGGTGGTTTTAAGCGCCAGCTTTTCCGTGGCGGCAATATTGATCACTTTTTCCACCAGGAGTTTCAGCCGTTCCGCCTGCCGGTGAATGATCTCAGACAGCGCGGTTACGCTTTGTTTGTTATCCAGCGTTTTTTCATTCTGGATATTTTTATTGGCTACAATGATCGCCGTGATAGGGGTATTAAATTCGTGGGTGATGTTATTAATGAAATCAGATTTCATATCAGACAGATGTTTTTGCCGGATCCATTTGAACAGGGTGATGGCAAAAAGCGTGATCACCGCCAGCAGCGTAAGTAAGCCGGGGAGTATGGTATATCTCATTTGCTGAAGCACCAGTGTGCGGCGATTGAAGGG
>JBCNPS010000107.1:0-15675 GCA_039593235.1 Chitinophaga sp.
AGCACGGCTATCCAGATGCTGTCTGGCGGGGTGTTTTCCCTGCTGGTGAGTTTTGTACTGGAACCCGGTGCGATGGCCAAAGTACCGCTGATGACCACCGAAGCCTGGCAGGCTTATCTCTACCTGGTATTGATCGGCTCACTGGTAGGCTATACCTCTTACAGCTGGTTATCGAAAAATGCACCGCCGCGACTTACCGCTACCTACGCCTATATTAACCCTATTGTGGCCCTTTTCCTGGGATGGGCCATTGGTAATGAAGCCATCACTTCTTTGATCGGCATCGCCGCCGCTATCGTTATTTGCGGGGTGGTATTAATGACGCTTGGCCGTAAATCATAGGAGGGGAGATATTTTTACTTCCTTTTCCCCCTGATAATGTTTATCTTGCATGCTCACACATATACAGGTTTGGCCCTTATCCGCTCCGGATAAACCCTGTTGATGAACCATAGCCATTGCAGCAGCATTGTATTTATTTATATATGTAGGTTCCGCTCTTTTGGGTGCATTTTTTGTTTTGTTGGTGCTATTCCAATTGAATGTAATTAGACAATAGATTATATAAACTGACTATGCGAAAGACTATTATTGTATCGAACAGGTTACCAGTAAAGATTACAGAAGCAGACGGGGATTATACCCTTCAACCCAGCGAAGGAGGACTGGCAACAGGGCTGGGATCCATTTACCGTGAAGGAAATAACATCTGGATAGGATGGCCCGGACAGGAGATCACCGACCAGAAAGAACAGGAGAAAGTAACCAAGCAGTTGCGGAAAATGAACCTGATGCCGGTTTACCTGACACAGGAGGAAATCAATAACTTTTATGAAGGTTTTTCCAATGAAACACTGTGGCCGGTTTTCCACTATATGGCTGTTTATGCCCACTATGAACAGGGCTATTGGGACGCCTATTACCAGGTAAATAAAAAATTCAGGGATATTATTATGAAAGTAGCGGAACCTGGAGATATCATCTGGATTCACGACTACCAGTTGCTGTTGCTACCGGGGATGATCCGTGCAGAAATGCCGGAGATCTCCATCGGTTTCTTCCAGCACATTCCTTTCCCGTCATTCGAATTATTCCGCCTCATCCCATGGAGGGCTGAGATACTGGAAGGTATGCTGGGCGCCGATCTGATGGGCTTTCATACCTTTGATGATACCCGCCATTTTCTCAATGCCGCCAGCCGTATCCTGCCGGTGAATACTACCGCCAACGTGGTGTCGTATAACGACCGGGCAATTGTAGTGGAAACATTCCCCATGGGTATCGACTTCAATAAATATGCAGAGATGGGCAGCGATCCCGAAGTGCTGCAACAAATGACGAGCCTGAAGGAAAACTTCCATAACGACCGCCTCGTGTTGTCCATCGACCGGCTTGACTACAGCAAGGGGATCCTGCAAAGGCTCCAGGCTTTTGAATTGCTGTTGCAGCTGCATCCCGAATACATCGGGAAAGTAGTGCTGTATATGATTGTGGTGCCCTCGCGCGACCAGGTGCCGCAATACAAAGAACTACGCGATGAAATAGATAAACAGGTAGGAAACATCAACGCACGTTTCCGCACCCTGGCCTGGCATCCCATTCAATACTTCTACCGTTCGTTCCCGCTGGAAACATTATCGGCCCTCTACAATTTTGCAGACATCTGCCTGGTAACGCCTATGCGCGACGGCATGAACCTGGTGAGCAAGGAGTACGTTGCCAGTCGCAACAACAATGATGGCGTATTGATCCTGAGCGAGATGGCAGGCGCATCTAAAGAATTAATTGATGCTATCATCGTAAATCCGAACAACATTGGCGCCATCACCCGCGCTATTGTAGATGCACTGAACATGCCATTAGCCGAGCAGCAACGCCGCATGAAACAGATGCGCACCGTAGTGGCGAAGTTCAATATCAATCACTGGGTGAAGCTGTTCATGACCCGTTTGCAGGAAGTGAACGAAATGCAGCAGAATATGCTGGCGCGACGTGTGAACCAGGAAACAGCAGTGCTGATCCGGCAACAGTATTTCAACAGCAAAAAACGGATCATCTTCCTGGATTATGATGGCACCCTGGTGGGCTTCCAACCCAATATTGATATGGCATCCCCTGATCCGGACCTGTACCAGTTGCTCCGGGAGCTGGCAGCCATACCGGGCAACGACCTGGTGATGATCAGCGGCAGGAACCATGAAACACTGGGAGAGTGGTTTGGTCACCTGAAACTCGATCTCATTGCAGAACACGGCGCCTGGCAAAAAACCAAAGCAGGAGAGTGGTACCAACTTCCAGGGCTTACAGATAAATGGAAGAAGGAACTGCGGCCTATCATGGAACTGGCTGCCGACCGTACCCCCGGTGCATTTATCGAGGAAAAAAGTTTCTCGCTGGTATGGCATTACCGCAAAGTGGAATCCGGCCTTGGCGAGTTACGCGCCAATGAACTGATGAACACTTTACGCTACTTCACCGTGGAGAAAGGATTGCAGGTATTGCCCGGCGATAAGGTGATAGAGGTGAAGAACGTGGAAATAAATAAAGGGAAGGCCGCACTGAGCTGGCTGAATCATAAAAAATACGATTTCATCATGGCAATGGGCGATGATGTGACAGACGAAGACATTTTCAAAGCGCTTCCACATAAAGCGATCACCGTTAAAGTAGGCAGCCAGGTATCTGCCGCGCAATATTACTTACGAAGTTATCATGAGGTGCGGCATTTGCTCAGAACCTTACGCAACCGGGAAAGCGTTTAAATAACAAAAGGAGAGGAGCACAAAACTCCTCTCCTTTAATTTATATACAAATCTACCTATAGAAAAATGGGGGTATCCAGTTTCATGGCAATGCGATAGGCGGCGTTCATTAATCCCACATGGCTGTAAGCCTGGGGGAAGTTGCCCCACTGGCTGCCAGTATCGGACTCCACGTCTTCACTGAAAAGCAGCAGGTGGTTGGAGTATTGCAGCAGTTTGCCAAATTCCCGCTGGGCATCTTCCAGCCGGCCCACACAGGCGAGCGCTTCTACATACCAGAACGCACACACGAGGAAAGTGGTTTTGGGTTTGCCGAAATCGTCGGAGTGGCGATAGCGGTAAAATAATCCTTCCGGTGTTTTCAGTTCTTTTTCCAGGGCGATGAGATGATCGCGGGCCCGTTCAGACGCAGGGTCCAGGTAGTTCATCATGATCAGCTGCAGGGTGCTGGCGTCCAGGTGCTGGCTGCCGGCGGCATTGGTATATACTTTTCTCACCGGGTCGTAGCAGCTTTCAATATGTGCAGCTGCGCGGTTCTTCAGTTCAATAGCCTTTTGCAGCAATACTTCATTGCCGATGGTGCGGGCCATTTTTTCGGCAGCGGCGCAGCCGGCCCACTGGAACAGGTTCGTGTAGCAGTGAACGTTAGCCATGTTCCTGAACTCCCAGATACCGGCATCTTTTTCATCAATCGTTTTTTCTATCTTCTTTAATAATAATTCGATCCAGCGATCGGAATCTTTTCTTTCAGAAAAAATAAAACGATGGTCAGTATATAATGGCAGCATGGAAATAAGCACCTGCCCATATATATCGTTCTGGATATGTTCAAACGCCTGGTTGCCTACCCGCACGGGTTTATTCCCCAGGTAGCCATCCAGGTGAGGCAGGATGGTTTCCGACAGGGTCTTTTGCCCGGTAATCCCGTACAGTGGCTGGTAGCGGAAGTCGCCCGAAAAAGAGATATCCGTAATATAGCCAAAGTACCGTTCCATTTCTTCAAAATGGCCAATGTGGTTCAGGGCTGTTATGATATAATAGGTATCGCGCATCCAGCAGTAGCGGTAGTCCCAGTTACGCCCGCTTTCGGGAAATTCGGGCAGGCTGGTGGTACTGGCGGCAATGATGGCGCCGGTATCTTCATACTGGTGTATTTTCAGTGCTAAAGCGGAGCGGATCACATAAGGCTGGAAGTAATTGGCAATGGAAGAATGTTTGATCCAGGTTCTCCAGTAGGAAATGGTTTCCCGGAGAAAACGTTCTGCGGTGCTGGCCAGCGGCGCTTCCAGCGGGTGGCCGTAAGTGAGGATCAGGTACCGTGTGTCGTTCAGTACAAAAAACTCCTTGTCGATCAGGTAGCTGACCGCAATATTGGTAGTAAGCCGGATGTTTTCTTCGCAGCCGGTGAACTCAATATGACTGCTGCCTCTCATAGGACGCAGCTTTGATGCGCCATAATCGCAGGTAGGTTCGCAGGTGACCCTGATACGCGGAGAACCTTCCAGTGGTTCAATTTTCCGGATCAGCATGAGTGGTTTGAAAAAGCGTTCGAACTGCAGGAAGCGGGGCGCAAAATCGGTAACCCGGTAGCTGCCTTCCGTAGTGGTAATTTCAGTGCACAGTACATTGGTGTTTTCGAGATAGAACTGGTGGGAAGAGTAATCGGCTTCCGGTAAAATAGAGAAGGAGCCGCCTTTCTTCTTGTCCAGGAGTCCCCCGAAAACAAAGGAACTGTCCATGCGGGGCCAGCAAAGCCAATCGATGTTTGTATCCTTATTAATATGCGACAGGAATGCGCAGTTGCCAATAAGTCCGGTCTGATAGGTATGTCTTTCCATATGGGCCTTACATTTGTTTTTGAATTACATTTTTATCCGGGAATTGTTCAACCCGTTGAACAAAAGCTGTTCCAATAATGCCCCACGGGCAATTATTAACAAAACATATCCTGTTGTATTCTTGGTTTAAACCCTTATTTTTAAGTATAAAGTTCCACTACGATGCAGACATTGAAAAAGCAGCAATACCTTCCTCATTTTACAGCGCCGTTAAACAGTGGGGATACCAAAACCTACCTGCTGGCGGGAGATCTGGGGGGCACCAAAACCAACCTGGCATTGTTCAGCAGCCTGAATGGAGAATTGGACCTGGTTCGCCAGGAAAAGTATGCTTCGCGTGATTATCAGAATTTTTCGGAGATGATCAAACATTTTCTCAGCAACAGCAGCGATACCCCGCCGCAGCGTATATGCATTGGCGTAGCCGGGCCGGTTGTGAGAGGAAAAGTGGAACTGACCAACCTGAGCCGGGAGCTGAGTGAAGACGAGATAAGGCAGAGTACGGGTATACAGGCGGTAGCGCTCATCAACGACCTGGAAGCTACTGCCTATGGATTGGCTACCCTGGCGCCGCATCAGCTTACCACTTTGCACAGGGGAGCCGCGGACCATACGGGGAATATCGCCATTATAGCGCCAGGCACCGGGCTGGGAATGGCCGGGTTGTACTGGGATGGCCAATATCATCACCCTTTTCCCACAGAGGGAGGCCACACTGACTTTGCACCAAGAACAGACCTGGATATTTTATTGCTCCGGTACCTCCAGGAGAAATACGATGTGGTAAGCTGGGAACGACTTATCAGCGGACCGGGTATCATCGATATCTATCAATTCCTTCGGGATATAAAAGGAATGGACGAACCTGCAGAGCTGAAGGCATTGATGGATGCCGGTGATGGAGCCGCAGAAATCAGCAAGGCGGCAATAGCAGGACGGATCCCCGTTTGTATTAAAACAATGGAATTGTTTGTACGCTATCTTGCCAGGGAATCCTGTAACCTGGTGCTGAAAATGAAAGCTACAGGCGGTTTGTTCCTTGGTGGCGGGATTCCGCCGAAAATAGCGGCGTTGCTGGAAACCGGTGAATTTTATCATCATTATATGCAGGGCGACCGGATGGCGGAATTGCTGGCCAGTGTGCCGATCCATATTGTGAACAATGATAAATCCGCCTTATGGGGCGCTGCATTTTATGCAGGATTATTAAAAGAATAATTTTATTTTTGTGAGATAGATAACAGGAAATGGTGTCTTCCTGACCAGAACCGTCAGCCCAGGGCTGTCTGATGGCGCCTACAAATATTATAGTGGTAGCATGGCTGCCATATAACGCTGCTATTTGTAGGATATGAAACAAACGAAATCTTTGCTGGAACAATTGTCCGTAGCTAAACAGTTGCTGCGCTGGACCGTATTGGTAATACCGGTTGCTGTTATTGTAGGATCTTTAGTGGCGCTGTTCCTATGGCTGCTGGAAGTGGTTACACACCTGCGTATGCAGCACGAATGGCTGCTTTTTTGCCTGCCGCTGGCGGGCGTTTTAATTTACTGGCTGTATCGTATTGGCGGGAAGAATGCCGAAAAGGGCAACAACCTGATCATGGACGAGATCCATCAGCCCGGAGGTGGCGTACCCGCGCGTATGGCGCCACTGGTGCTGATCACCACCATCATTACCCACTTATTTGGCGGCTCCGCCGGACGGGAAGGAACGGCTGTGCAGATTGGCGGCAGCATGGCCGGACTGATCGGCAAAAAACTGGGACTATCGGTCCCGGATATACGAATTTTACTCATGACCGGGATCGCGGCAGGCTTTGGGGCGGTATTTGGTACACCGCTTACAGGAGCCGTGTTTGCACTGGAGGTACTGGCCATTGGCGTAATGCGCTACGACGCGTTAATACCCTGCCTGATTGCCGCTGTTTTTGCCGATGTGGTATGCAGCGCCTGGGGCATTGAGCATACGCATTACCATATATTATATAAGAGCGATCCGCTGGTGAACTGGCTTCCTTTTGTTCACCACAATCTCCTGTTGCTGGCCAAGGTGATTGTGAGCGGGGTATTTTTTGGATTGAGCAGTCTTTTATTTTCCAAACTCATTCATAATATTAAAGATCACGCCAACGCCTATATTAAAATACCCTGGCTGATCCCGGTGGTGGGTGGTGTCGTTATTATACTGCTAAGTTATGTTGCAGGCACCACCGATTATCTTGGATTGGGCGTATACAGCAAATCGCCGGATGGGGTAAGTTTAATAGCCGCTTTTGATCCCAACGGCCATATCAACGACTGGAGCTGGCTCTGGAAGCTGGTTTTCACGGCTATCACCTTAGGAATGGGTTTCAAAGGGGGAGAGGTAACGCCTTTATTTTTTATTGGCGCCACCCTTGGGCATACATTGGCGCTGATACTGGGCGCCCCGGTAGACCTGTTTGCCGGACTTGGATTTATTGCTGTTTTTGCAGGCGCCACCAATACACCCATTGCCTGCACATTAATGGGGGCTGAACTCTTTGGCACAGAACATATCCTGTATTTTGCAGTGGCTTGTTTTACCGCTTATTACTTCAGCGGGCATTCCGGGATTTATGGTGCACAGCGACTGGAAGTTAGAAAGCTGCACTAACAATTTTGTCAGTACCTTTTTCTTTTGCGGGTTGCTTTTACATTTGGGGTATGACAAACATTACAGGCATGCACCATATCGCCATACAGGCGAAAGATTATAAAGCCACCATTAAATTTTATGAAGCATTGGGGCTCACTCTTTTTCATAGCTGGACCCTGCCAAAATTCAACATTGAATATGCTGCGTTGCTGCGTATTCCGGGCACTTCCTCTTTTATAGAAATATTTGATAAAGGCGCCAATGTGGCTACGCAAGGTCGCCGGGCCCTTGAGGGCGAAACACCCGTGGCGGGCACATTGCTTCATTTTTCCTTTACCGTAAAAGACGCCACTGCGGCTTATCATGAGGCCATTGCCGCAGGCGCCGTTAGCTGCGTACCACCGTCTGTACTGGTACTGGGTGAACCATCCATAACAGTATATAACTCCCTCGTATATGGCCTGGACGGCGAAGTGATTGAGTTTATTGAAACCTTTCAGCACTGATACTGTTATGCTTCAGATATGTAATTCTGTGCCTGTTCCTGCGTAACAATTTGCGTTTATTTTGCCTTGTACAAAATCGACGGCATGACGCGCAGGAATATGCTGATATTCTTACTGGTATTGGCCTTTACAGGCACCTTATTTATTATCTTCAAAAGTATTAACATGGAAAAAGAACCTATGGTTATTAATCCGCTGGGATTATATGACCCGGCGCCTAATGCGTATTCGCATATTGCCGTGGTACCCGCAGGAAATACGCTGGTTTTCATATCCGGTCAGGGCGGCGAAACCGCCGATGGCCAACTGCAAAACGATTTCCGCACACAGCTGAAGCAATCATTCAGCAACCTGGAAACAGCGCTCAAATCGCAGGGTTTAACATTCAGCAATGTTGTAAAACTTACAACGCTGATCGTGGATCACAATGAAGAAAAGCTGAAGGCTTTCACAGAGGAAGCCTTGCAGATCTGGCCGGACAAAAAGTTCCCCGCAAACACCCTGATTCCGGTTTCCCGGCTTGCACTGGATGGCATGCTGGTGGAGATTGATGTAACGGCGGTAAAGAGATGAGGCCGTTTCGCAAAAAATATAACCGTTTGACCGGGTGTGGTTTATACCTGGTCAAACGGTTTTTTACGTCAACCTGCCGGGCGAAAAATTATATGCGATTCTCAGGGCCTTTGTTTTTTGTTCTGGACAATGATTAAGATGATTATACTGATTTGTTGATTGATGCCTGGGAAAATAGTGGTTGCTAAAGGGCATCTTCCCCTTGTATTTATACTTCTCCGAAGACTAAGGCAAAATTAACGTGCTAATCCGCCGTATTTATCTAAGTGGGGCTATTATACTATCATTATCTGGCTCGGATATAAGTAATATCCGGGGAAAACTAGGAGTATCCATGCCGTTACCTAGGAGTATCCATACAGTATCTATTTGTGGAGGCGCAGGATTCCGCCCATCCGGGAAAAAGAATTTCTTTCACAAACTCTGTCTTTTCAAGCTCACTGATTTGCTATAGTTCTTCATGGAATGTATCAGGAATGCGCCTATTTCTCATTACAGTATTTAGTGCCTATAATTTATATTATGTTAAATAGAAAATTCCGGTTTAAAATAAAGCATAATTACCCATCTTCTTTCTACAACCCCCGCTCCTCGCAAACTACAAAGGCTGACCACGGTCGATTTGATCATCTCAATTCAACCTGATCAGCCTTTTCTCAGCCGTATGCTATAATTAGCGCGTTTTTGTCAACCTTTCTATGGCACATGCCTCCCCGCAGCATCGCGCTTTAACTATCCCGGGAACTGAACACCCGTTACCTCTTCAGCAAAGCTCCACAGCCGCTGTGCCACCACTTCATCCAATCCATTGGGCATAATGGCCGCCCGCGCCGGAAATCCCCGGTAGCCGCCGTCCTGGTCGGGACCATACAATTCACCACCTATTGCGTCCTCTGAAACGGCTGCATACAGCGATGGTAAAGCTCCCTGCCACGGCTCCATCAACTCGCCGATACGCGCCACTGCGGCTGAGAAGTCATCAGCGGTCATATGACGCGACAGCTCCGTTTTATTGGCGCCTGGTTGCGCTGCTACCGACATCAGTTTATCGCCGGCTGCGTTGATCCGCCGTTGCAGTTCCACTGAAAACAGGATATCCGCCAGCTTGCTCTGGCTGTATTCCCGCATCGGATCGTAGGACTTCTCCGATTTCAGGTTATCAAAGTCAATACTTCCGCGTAGATAGGCCATGCTGCTGACCGTAACAATACGCGCCCCCGGCATGGTTTTGAGTAATGGGTACAGGTATCCCGTTAGAGCGAAATGCCCGATGAAGTTGACCCCAAACTGCAACTCAAACCCATCCTCCGTTTTGGATGCCGGGGGAATCATTACACCAGCGTTGTTGATTAACAGGTGAAGCTGACTGTGATGCTCCAGGAAAGTTGCTGCAAATTGTTTTACCGCCTGCAAACCGGCCAGGTTAAGCAAAGCTGTTTCCAGTGTGCCTGTACCACCTTGTTGTTGAATGCTCTTCAGCGCCTGATTGGCGTTATCCATATTCCTGCAGGCCAATACCACATGTGCGCCTGCCTTATAGAATGCCAGCGCTGTTTCAAACCCGATTCCTGTATTGGCGCCTGTTACCATCACCGTTTTCCCGGTTTGGTCTGTCATATTATCTTTTGCTGTCCACATAGCTTTATTTGTTTGATAATGCAAAGTTCATCAAACAGCAGCTGCCAGTGATACCAGATTGAAAGCAAAAACTACAAAAATCAATCAGCGCCGGATTGTCTGAATTTATTGGGAGTGATTTTAGCCAGGCTTTTGAAGAAAGCAGAAAAGTGATTAGGCTCCCCGAACCCGAGGCTCCATGCAATTTCGTTGATCGTCCAGTTGGTACTTTTAAGCAGGATCCTGGCTTCCTGCAGCACGCGTTCCTTAATGAGCTGTGAGGTGGTTTTGCCCGTAATTTCTTTCAGGGCTTTATTGAGATGGTTAACATGAACGTTTAATTGTTGCGCAAAGGCGGAAGGCGTATTCAACCGGATCACCTGGCTGCTTAATTCAATAGGAAACTGCCGCTCCAGTAACTCTGCGAACAACCCTGTGATCCGTTCCGCTGCATTTGAGCCCATGGCCGGGCTCCCGGAAGCAGGCTGCATTTTCTGCGCCCCGTGTATCACTTCCATTACAAGATGCCGCAGCAGATCGTACTTATACGCATAATCGCCCTGCAGCTCATTGAACATCTTCAGAAAAAGATCATTAAAGTGAGATACCTCACTGGCAGATAGCGGTATTACTGCTGTTTCAGCAGACCGGAACACCGGGTAATCATGGATATTCCCAAACCGGTTAAAGAATGCCTCCGTGAATATACACACATAGCCACTTTGTTTTTTACTGATCCTCTCCCAGTTATACGGCACCATAGGATTGGTAAATACCAGTACACTATCCAGCACTTCAATGGTTTGATCCGCATAATGGATTTTGCTATGACCCTTTACCAGGCTGATTTTGAAGAAGTCGCGGCGACTGTAGGTAACCTGCTTATGACCCGGCAATTCCATGTCTTCAATCCTGAAGATATTAAAATGCCCCGCCTCCCGCAAAGCAGGTGCCATATCCTGGTTCAGGGCCTTATAAAAGGACTGTAATGCAATGACTTTCATTATCTGCCAAAGGTACGAAAATCAAATAATGATTATACCGTTGCTGCAGCAGGCTGTTTACTCTTTACATTAATAGTGGTCCGGTTAATATAAGGCGTCATTACAATCAGCAACATCAGCACCAGTATCAGGATAGCTATTATCTCGTAATAATCCATGGCGTACTTTAAAAAGGCCTGTTTCTGTATGGCCTTATCCAGCAGGCCGGGCGCCAGCTTTGCTGCCTGGTCGCTCATCAGTCCGCGGGATTGCAGCGCTGCCTGGTAGGTATGCAGCCGCTCCTCCAGCCCGTTATCCGTTTTGGAGATGCCGTCGCTGAGGCGCATGGCATGGATCTTCGTGAAGTACAGGGAGCAGTAGTTAATGAGCGCAGTGCTCAGCCCGAAAAAGGTGTAACGGATAAAAACGCCGGCTGTTGACGCTGATACACTGATGCTTTCCGGTACGGAGGAAATGATGAAAAGAACGATGGGTGTAAGTAACATCCCCGCACCACATCCCTGGATGATCAATGGCAGTATAAAGGTAGACTGATCCGCCTCTGACGTAAACAGGAAATACATAGTGCTATGAAAAACCAGTAAGAGAAAGAAGCCAACCAGCCATATGAACTGCAACGGCCGTTTTTTTATTACCAGTCGCGCTGCGATGGTAGCCCCTATTAAAATACCCGCCAGGTTATAACCAAGCAGCTCATAAGTATGTATAGGGTCCAAACCCAATACGGTGGAGAAGAAACCGGTGGTAACATTGAATGATCCCCTGATCAGGTAAAGCCCTCCCAACAGCGTAATGCCGAACAGGAACCCCTTCGATTTAAATACATCCATATTAATAAAAGGCCTTTTGCTGTACAGTTGCCGTATCACAAATACGGTTGCCAGGAAAATGATCCCTGCAATACTCCATACCATCCTGCTGTCTTGCAGCCAGTAATATTGCTGACCATAAATAAGTACATATCCCATCAGTATGAGCATAGGCGCGTATATAAGAAAGCTGCTCCAATCCAGCTGGTAAAGCGGCGTTTTGCGAACAAGATGTACACGGTTCATTAACAACAGTAACAGTATAGCCCCGGGAATAAATGTGTAGATGATCATCTTATACAATACATTATACTCGTAATTATCTACCAGCTGCGCAGTTACCAGCGAGGTTAATGAACTGGCGCAAAGGATCATTCCGTAAAAAATAGCATAACCTGTTTCGCGTGCATGTTCCGATTTCAGCCTGCTGAATAACAATGTTAAACAGATGCTTGTAACGCCGCAATTAAGAATGCCTTGCAAAAAACGGCAGATGAGCAATACAGACACTTCCCTTGTATGATACCACCAGTAGCTCACTGCTACCTGTAACACCAGGCAGATCAGGAAATATTCCTTCGTAGCAATACGGCTGAAGAACCGCTTCTCCAGTGGTGTAAAGGCCACCAGCGCTGCATAATATATGAGCATGGAAAACTGGATATCCTGCGGCTCTGCGCCATAAAATCCCGTAGCTGCGTTCACGTTAGCCGTTGATAAGGCAAACAACATTACGGTTGGAAACAATACCAGTAAGATAGTTAGCCTGATCAGCCATTCGGGCGCCCATGAACGGAATGTTTGTTTACTTTGTGCCATGATCACCTGTGTTCTTTTTCAATGGATACATTCACATTCATGCCGGCGGAAAGTTGTTTTAATTCATCCGGACTACCGTTAAGGCGTATACGAACAGGAATACGTTGTGCAATTTTCACAAAGTTACCGGTGGCATTGTCTGGTGGCAACAGGGAAAAACGGCTGCCGGTGGCGGCAGACAGGGATTCAATTTTACCCGTTAGTCTTTTTCCGGGGAAAGCATCCACTGCTATGTTGGCCGTACCGCCTACCATCATATGACGGATCTGTGTTTCCTTGAAGTTGGCCACTACCCATTTACCTGCTTCCCAATCTACTATATAAGCCAATACCTGGCCTGCGGAAACCAGCTGCCCGCGCTGAATAGAACGGCGTCCCATTTTACCGTTGTAAGGCGCCGTAATAATAGTATAGGAAACATTGAGATCATTTTTTGCTACCACGGCCACTCTCCTTTTAATTTCAGCTTCCAGTGCGCTTTGCTGTACTTTGGCATCATTGATCTTTGAGAGAGAAGCCTGGTAGGCGTCGAGCGAGGTATTATATTCAGAACGCGCTACTGCCAGTGCAGCTTCTACCCTTTCCAGCTGCTGTTTGGTGGCGGATTCCACGTCGTACAGTTTTTTGTAGCGATCGTATTCCTGTTCCTGGTGCGTTAATTTTGCTTTCGCGGCGGCTATCTGCGACTGGTAAACTCTGGAAGATTGTGCGGTGGTGGAAACATTACTTTCCAGGATCGATACCTGTGCTTTGGCATTCATCAGGGATGCTTCCGCTTCCTGTTGTTGTGCGGTGTATTCACTGTTATCAATGATAATCAGGGTGTCGCCCTTCTTTACTTCCTGATTTTCTTCATACCGGATCTCCTGTACGTACCCCGTTACTTTTGCTACAACAGGGTTAATATATTCATCTATCTGCGCGTCGTTTGTTTCTTCAAATTTCCATTGATGCAGCAACGTTCTTATTCCCCATATGGCCAGGAATACCACCACCACCAATGCTATAACGGTGGTGATGCGGGAAATAAGCCTGTCTGTTTTATTGGTAGTAGTGTTAGTGTTCGTGTTGTTCATATATTAAAGGTTGCCTGTTGCTTTCAATAATTGATAGTATTGTAATTGTGCGGTTACTTCTGCGGTAGTAAGATCGAAGCGGGATTGCAGCAGCTGTGTTTCCGCATCCAGCAGGTCGGTAAGCAGCGATAACTGGTTGAAGTAAGTATTATTTACGATCCGGAAATTCTCCTTTGCCTGGTTGATGTTATCATTGGCTACGTTTATACGGGTAACGGCTTCTGTATAGCGCAGGTAGGCGGAGTTTACTTCCTGTCTCACCTGGTCCTTAACATCCGCGTGTTCTATCTCCTGCCGTTGCAGGTTAATTCTTGCTTCCTGTTTTTTATGTTTGTTCTGGTAAAATGAGGAGATAGGTATGCCTGCTTTCACACCCACCTGTCCCAGGCCATAGAGTGCAATGGAATAAGGATAAAAAAGGATCTGCGGATAGGTGTAGGCGTATTCCGCATACAGCCCTACTTTGGGCAGGATGTTACTCTTTACCTCCTTCAGTTTCAATTCACTCAATGCGGTTTCTTTCTCTGAAATTTTAAAAGCAAAAGAGTGTTCATATGCATCGGCCAGGTAATCTTCGTAGGTGCGTGCAGGTAGGTGCCGTATCATCAGGGTATCCAATGCTACCTGGTTGTCTATACTGTCAGGCTGACCAATCATGATATTCAGGCGCTGGTTGGAGATCCTGATGCCGTTCCTTATTTCCAGCAGCGTCATTTTTTGTTTTGACAGTTTTAGTTCGGCCCGTAACAGGTCGCTTTTCAATACCACACCGTTCCTGTTTAGCTGCCGGATCTCCTCCAGTTCTTTTTCCCTTTCTGCAATATCCTGCAGCATTACTTTTTCGTACATACGTCCACGGTAGATATCGAGGTATATGGCAGCTGCTTTATACCGGATGTCTGTAGCCGTGAGATTCTTCTGTTCTTCCGCCAGTTCGGCTTCGGTTTGTTTTACTTTGATTTCCCGGGTGGTTTTTCCACCGTTATATACATTGAGATAAGCATCTGCGCCAAACTGGTAATAACCGTGCACGACCGGGTATTGCGTTGGACTTTTCAACAGGCCATCTTCATAAATAGCGAGATTGGAAACACGGGCGTACAGGCCATCCGCTTTTACCTCCGGCAAACGTTCATCCCTGGCGGCTTTGGTCCGCTCATCCATGCTTTGTACACGGAGGTATTGCATCTGTAATTGCCGGTTATAGGTATCCGCTTTTTTCCATACATCCGTTAACGTTAGGGGATTCTTCTCAGGGTCCTGGCTGGTGGCTGTTTGCGTAAAGAAAAGCGTTAAAATGAGCGCCCCTCCCAGCCACTTATTAATAATTGTAGACATACTTATAGTGATGAAGATGCAAAGTTCCTACCCTGTCGGTTAATTTATTTTCTATAAATTGCCATAATATTGTTAGATCCGGCCAAATGAAAGATTTTGATCCACAGCTCATCCTGGAAGAGGTAGATGCGATACCGGAATCCGCCTATATATGGCACTGGAAAACGGAACATCACTTCTCCTCACATAGGCATAACAAAGGACAGCTGACCTATGTGGAAGGCGGCGCTGCTTTTTTATATACAAAGGATAAAACCTATTTCCTGCCGGCAAGGCATTATATGTGGGTGCCCGCCGGTGTGGAACACTATTTCCAGCATCGGTACCCGGCTAACTATGTACGTACCATTTATTTCTTCAGCGAACCGGAGGATAATGAAGATCCTTTTTATAATAAGACTGGCATCTACCCGGTGAGTAATCTCCTGCTGGAAATGATCCTGCATACGGCTGCCTGGGATGGCGACATATTGCCGGACGATAAACGCTTTGTTTTTATCAAAGCCATCAAATATATGCTACCGGCTATCAGCTCGGTACCGCTTCCCATTACCCTGCCTACTACCGACAACCCGCGGCTGCAGCCTGTATTAAGGTATATACAGGAAAATCTTGGAGAACCGCTTACCCTGGAAACAGTAGGCCATGCGTTCAGTTACAGCGAACGCACACTCACCCGCCTCTTCCGCGCTACCATGGATATCTCCTTTTTC
>JBCNPS010000108.1:0-15579 GCA_039593235.1 Chitinophaga sp.
TGATTACGACATTTATATTCCGCAAAGTATGCAGAGCCTTGCAGTGAAGAACCAGTTTGGAGATGTGATTGCGGATAAGTTCAGTTTCCCGGCTACCCTGGAAATGAATTACTGCACTTTTGATATCCGTGAAGCACAGGATCTTATTTTGAAAATAAATTATTGTGATAAAGGGAAAATCGGGAAGGCCGGAAAGGTAACTGTGAAAGGGAATTATTCCGATATCCGTGGCGGGCAGCTGGAATCGCTCGATGCCAATTCCAACTACAGTGAGTATGGGTTTAACCGGGTGGGCAGCTTGAAGATCTCTTCTAATTATGATGATTATAAAATGGAGGTGGCAGGTGTTGTTGCAGGCCGGGGCACTTATTCCGATGTAAAAATAAAAGAACTGCAGCAGGCGGCGGATCTGAACATGACCTATGGAAATGTGAAGATAGAGAAGGTAAGCGGAGGTTTTAAGCAGGCCGATTTCCAGCTCACGTATTCCGACCTGAATATGAAGTTCGGGCCTAGGCAGCCCTTGTCGATTGAGGTGAACCTGGTGTATGGTGACCTGTCTACCGGCGGACTGGAGCTGAAGAATGTGATTTCCAACAAGAAAAATTCAACGCTGCGTTATACTGCATTGGCGGGAGGAGGAAATGAATCATCTCCCTATATAAAAATACGCGGTACAAACACAGATGTAAATCTCGATACTTATTAAACAGATCAGAACGCCATTCTATCTTTTTTTAAAATACATAGACTATGAAACGAATTACTGCTTATTGCCTGCTTGCTTTGCCATTGTTACTGGCTGCCACCGCGCTTCTTTCCTTTTCAAGCCAGAATAACGAAAGGATAAAAGGAAACGGAAATGTGAAAGAGGAGTCCCGGGAAGCATCTGCCTTTACAGATATCAGTACTTCCGGTGTTTACAAAGTGATCATTGAACAGGGAAATACCCATAGTATCCGGGTAGAGGCGGAAGACAACCTGCTGCCATATATCGTAACAGATATATCCCGTGGCGAGTTAAGCATTCATTCAAAGAAGGGTTATAATATTCAGCCTACCAAAGATATCAAAGTGTATATCACTTTGCAGAAAGTAGAAAAATTATCGGCCAGTGGCGCCAGTGGCTTTACCAGTAGGGGTAAACTTACCAGCGACCGCATCCTGCTGGACCTCAGCGGTGCTGCCGATGCCAACCTGGATATCCGTACCCATGAACTGAAAGTAGGTGTTTCGGGAGCAGGTAATATTACCCTGAAAGGAAATACAGATAAAGCAGACTATGGCGTTTCTGGTTCAGCTGATATTTCAGCGCTGGACCTGACCACCGATGAAGCGAAACTTGGTATTTCAGGTACCGGTAAAGCCAATGTGTTTGTGCAGAAGAGCCTGAATGTAGTGATTTCAGGTATGGGAAATGTAAAATACAAAGGAGAGCCCAGTATTAATCAGATCATATCCGGTATGGGTAAGATCAGCAAGATATAATAACAAGTTAGATTTAGAGTATATAACGGCAGGTAGTTCTCTACCTGCTTTTTCTTTTTTATATTTGTTGTTCGAATATAAAATTTTTTATTATGCCGTCCTTTGATATTGTTAGCAAAGTAGATTTACAGACACTGGATAATGCTATAAACACGGTGAAGAAAGAGATCACCAACAGGTTTGATTTCAAGGGTTCACACGTGGAGATTGAGCTGAATAAAAAAGAGCTGGTGCTGAACATAGAAGTGGAAAGCGATATGAAACTGGGCCAGGTATTGGATGTACTGGTGAGCCGCACCATGCGCCAGGGACTGGATGCCAGTATTTATGATATGAGCAAGGAACCTTACCAGAGCGGAAAGGTATTTAAGAAAGAAATACCTGTGCGTAACGGTATCAAGCAGGAAGATGCCAAAAAGATCGTGAAAATGATCAAGGACGCCGGTTTAAAGGTACAGGCGGCTATTATGGACGATATTGTGCGGGTAACAGGGAAGAAGATCGATGATTTACAGGAGGTGATACAAAAGGCCAAGGAATCCAACCTGGGTATACCTTTACAATATGTAAACATGAAATCCTGATTTTCCAGGATTAAATCTTGAAAAATTAAGAATAATCTTTGGGTGTTAAAGAAAATTGGTTAACTTTGCACCCTGTATTTACAATAATTTTGATATGAAACAGGGAATCCATCCAGAAAGTTACAGATTTGTGATATTTAAAGATATGTCAAACGGCGAGAGCTTTTTAAGCCGCTCTACTGCTCCTTCCAAAGAAACTGCAAAGTGGGAAGATGGTAATGAGTATCCGTTGATTAAGTTGGAAATTTCCAATACTTCTCACCCTTTTTATACTGGTAAGAATGTATTGGTGGATACTGCAGGACGTATTGATAAATTCAACAAGCGCTACGCTAAGAAAGCTTAGTTGCTAAGTAAAATATTTTAGGAAAATCCCATCGGCTTATCGATGGGATTTTTTATTTTAGCCCCTTATGGAGCGTAACTATATTCTTTTTGACACGCCCGTACGTGAACTGTTATACCCCTTTACACATACAAGACCCATTGCCGCCTGCAGAGTAGGAATACTTACTATACAGGAAAAATGGGAGCATTGGCTGGGTACAGGTATCAGTCATTTCACCGTACCGCATTTGCAGGAGAAATTCCCCCTGTTGTATAAAGACAGCCAGACCGTTAATATTTTACTGAGTGGACATATACTGCCGGACGCCGCGCTGGTGGCCGCTATCCGTGAGCTGCAGCCGGAAGAGGAGTTGTATAAAGACAACCAGTTACTGGCAAAAGCGGTATTGGGAGAGGGGGGAGCATTGCTGGCGCCGGGCGACCGGAAAAATTATCCGGGGGAAGTACTGGGAATTTATAAGCCTTGGGATATCTTTGCGCTCAACGATAAAGCGATCAGGGCAGATTATCAGCTGCTTACAACCGGCAGGCAGTCTGCCACCTTATCACACACCAATCAACAAAGCAATCATACGGACATTTTCGTGGAACCCGGCGCTAAAGTCGCGTACAGCATACTGAATGCTGATACGGGACCGATCTATATCGGGAAAAACGCGGAAGTGATGGAAGGATGTATGATCAGGGGGCCTTTTGCAATGGGAGAGGGCGCGGTATTGAAAATGGGCACAAAAGTATATGGGGCTACCACATTGGGGCCATATTGTACCGGTGGAGGTGAGATCAAGAACAGCGTGATGTTTGGTTACTCCAATAAGGGCCACGACGGTTACCTGGGAGATGCGGTGATAGGAGAATGGTGCAACCTGGGCGCCAATACGTCGGGTTCCAACCTGAAGAATAATGTATCTGACGTGAAAGTATGGATGGAAGGGCAGGGAGAAGCGGTATCCGCAGGCAAAAAATGCGGGGTGCTGATGGGAGATTACAGCAGGTGCGGCATTAATACCATGCTGAATACCGGCACCGTGATAGGCGTATCGTGCAATGTGTTTGGGGGGCATTTCCCGCCAAAATTCATGCAATCTTTCAGCTGGGGAAGCGACGGGGTTTACCGTTTGGCGGAAGCCCTGAAGGACGCCGGCAGCTGGATGGCTTTAAAAGGCCGGGAACTAACGGAAAAGGACAGGCAGGTACTGGAAGCATTATATGTCCAAATAAATCAGAAAGACCTTAAAACTTAATATCACAGTATGAGAAAGAAAATTGTTGCAGGTAACTGGAAAATGAACCTTACGCTGGCACAGGGTGAGCAGCTGATCAACGATATCCTGCAGGCAGGACTGAAACTGAAAGAAGGACAGGAAGTAATTGTGGCTACTCCGTTTCCTTATTTACAGAAGGCAAAGTCGCTGCTGAAAAACTATCCTGGTTTTTATGTGGCTGCGCAGAACTGCTACAGTGAAAAATCAGGGGCTTTTACCGGCGAGGTATCTGCTGAGATGCTGCAATCAATAGGAGTGGATTATGTGATCCTGGGTCACTCTGAAAGAAGGGAGTATTTCCAGGAAAGCAATGCTATGCTGGCAAAGAAGATAGACCAGGCGCTGGCCAACGGGCTGAAACCTATTTTCTGCTGTGGTGAGCCGCTGGAAATCAGGCAGGCTGAAACCCAGAATGCTTACGTGGCTAAGCAACTGGAGGAAAGTTTGTACCATCTTACCGCAGAACAACTGAAAAATGTGGTGATTGCATATGAGCCTATCTGGGCTATTGGTACCGGCTTAACTGCAAGTGCTGCACAGGCACAGGACATGCATGCGTTTATCCGTTCACAGATTGCTAATAAATTTGGCCGTGAGGCAGCCCTGCATACTACCATTTTGTATGGAGGCAGCGCTAAGCCGGGCAATGCGGCGGAATTGTTTGCCAATGAGGATGTAGACGGTGGTTTGATTGGTGGCGCCTCCCTGGTAGCAGCCGATTTTGTGGCAATTATTGAGAAGTTGTCTTAAGTAATTGAGAAATACGCAGTTGTAATAACTGCGTATTTTTTTAGTAAATAATGCTAAAAAAATTAGTATTTCCGAAAAAAGGTTGTATATTCGTATTGTCATTCTAACAGGAAGAATTAAAATATCAGGTTATGAATACGAATTATGAAATTTCGGAAGAAGTATTTGATTATTTAGTGGTAGTGAATCCGGATGCATTGGTTGCGAAAGATGTGACCCGTATCCGGCAGTTTATAGCAACTGAGTTAGGCGATGCGAAGATGTCTTCTGCACCGGTTCATGTGGCCTTGTTCAGGTCTGCTTTCCCTGAGCGTTTCCAGGACGATTTTGTTGATATGCTGGAAGATGTTGCACGTAAGCAGGCTGGGTTTGCCATCTATACGGCAAAGATGGATGCTTTAAGACATGCAGATGGTCATAACAGTGTTTTCATCAATGTTGCTAACCCCAAACCGTTGATCGATTTGCACCGTAGTATTATGCAGGCTTTTGAGCTGAAGCCACAGGCATTTAAACCGCATATTATGCTGGCGAGAGGTTTGCAGGATGCAGAAGTAAATATGGTAATGCCATTACTGGCGCAGCAGATCTTTGTACGCAGCTTTAATTGCCATTGCTTTAGCCTGTTGAAAAGACCGGCGTCCGGTGGTAAATATGAGCGGGTGAAAGACTTTGTTTTTGGAGATATTGAGCACATGGTAGGTTCATTATTTAATTATGCTGCTGCTTAGGCAGTGAACTATAGTCTGATGCAGGAATTACCGGGTGGTAGATTCGCAGGATTGGTGAAATGTTACGGATAAATAATTTGTTATCCCCCTATATCAATTTTCATCAGTGTTTGTTTCCCTCAAGTTAACCATCCTTTCATACTGTTGTTATCGCTGGCTTTCAGCTACTGTAACAGGTTAGTTGTAAAAATGCGATGGTTATTAGATCCGTAGGCATATTTTCATAGGTTGCTGCGTATCCATAAATCCGGTAAATCCTGGTTCAGAGGCTTGTTTGTGTAACCGATTCTTCTTTTTCTCTTTTTCTGATATGTCCTGAAGTACCCCGGCTGTAATTAGTTTTCCGGTTGTTTGTATCTTTGACGAATATTTAGTATGTTTTGTGTGGGGGCTGGTATTCATGTAATATAACCCCATCCGAAGAAGACCATTACAGGGAAAATCGTTATAAATTTATGGCAACGAGGACAGTTGTACACAAAGAAATTATTATAAAAGGCCGGGTGCAGGGAGTAGGGTTCAGAGCTAATGCAAAGCGGGTAGCTGATTCAATGCATATAAACGGACAAGTAAAAAATCTGTTGGATGGAAGTGTGTGGATCCTGGCAGAGGGAACAGCAGGAGAAATGGAACAGTTTATTGCATGGTGCAGGTCGGGGCCGGCAATGGCTGCAGTGAAGGAACTGGAGATCACCGATGGTGATGTACAAAATATCAAAGGGTTTACTATCCTTTATTCATAAATCCCTGGTCCGGTAACAGCAGGTGCTTCGTTACCTATGCTAATCAATCGCAGATAAAGTTATCCGTGACTGGCAGACAATAGGCGCAAAGAAATTTTACGGGGCAACGCAACTGAATACAACCGTGAAAATTTCTTTGCGCTTTTGTCATGCATGATTATTAGTTGGTGCTGGTGTACTTCTTTTGAAAAGACTTGTCCAGCGCCGCTTTCGGAACAACAATTGTTATGGTGTTTACCGCAAAATAAGCCTCAGACACATTCATATATCCGCCGAAAGGACTGGAATTTTTACCCCATGAGTTTTTTACCAGGAAGAAGGTTTTACCTTTTGGCGATTTTTCAATACCGGTAATGTGCATCAGGTGATCATCCTGTGTAATCAGCTCTTCATATAGCTTTTGCCGTGAATCCTGCGTGTAGGAGGGTTCTGCTACATCCGGATCAATACTGTCTTTTTTCGCTGAGGTTTCCGGGGAGGGAAGCAATGCAAACCCTTTGCTGCTGGCAAATCCCCGGTTACTTACGTCTGCATCCCACAACACGGTATAGCCTTTCTGCAGGGCCGTTTCCGTGATACCGGTAAGTTCTGCCAATGGCACGTTGTAGTAGGCGCCATTGGAGAAATTGTCTGGAACCTCAATGATGAAGGATTTGTAAAAGGGATGATGCGTAAAAGAGGTCAGGAAAACATAATCATCTTCATTGAATTTTACCACTTCTTTTGCAAAGCTTTGCGGCGTATAAGTTTTACCGTTATATTCAAAGCTGGCAGGAGGGGCTCCCATGTAATCATCAAGAATACCTGTAAACTGCGCTACCCAATTGTCTGGTACCGGTGATACCTTGATGATACTGTCCAGATACTTTTTCATGGTTACCACCATTTCCGAGTGGTTATGAACGGTGGCATTACCTTTTAAACCGCTGTAAACGCTTTCCGGTTCAATGCCATAAGCGGCAATAGAATGGATCACATCGTGAGCAAGTCCGCCTTCGTCGAAACGGGCGAAGCCCTGGCGGCGCACATAGTTTTTAGCCTTCTCAATGTAAATATTACGGGCGGTGAACATTTCAGACAGATCCAGTTCGGGCAGCCCTTTGCGTAAGCACTCCGACTCTACCATGGAAGTAGAAGAGAACGACCAGCAGGTGCCGGTCATGCCCTGGTTTTTAACCGGGGTGGCTGCATTGATCTTGCCGTTGCCCAGATTGCTAATTACAACGCCCTTTTCCTGTGCACCTGCCGCAATGACGGTGAACATGGCAAGGGTTAAACAAAATGCTTTCATATACGATCTCATTAAATAATTAACCTAAAGATAAGTGAACCCGTATAATAAAAAATACCATTACCGTATGAACGGTAATGGTACGGATGCAATCTGCAATAGAATGGCAGTAAATTAGTTTTGAGTATGCGATTGATAGGAATTACTCGACCTTTTCAGGAAAAACTGTTTTCCCTGTATGTATTTCTGGTATTTATTCACCACATTGTCAGGCTGCTTAACGCCATTTATAAACAGGCCATTTTCATTTTTTTCCACTTTATAATCTTTTTGAGCATCCAGGAGCTTATCGGCCTCCATTTCGGAGATCATTTCTTTATATGCCTGGGCTGCCTTGGCTCTTTCTGCAGCTTCTTTCGCTCTTCTGGTACCTTCCTCGGCTCTTCTTGCACCATCCCTGGCTCTTTCTTCAGCCATTTTGGCCCGTATAGCACCTTCTTTTGCTCTTAGTTCGCCTTCCCGGGTTCTTTTGGTATTTTCCCTGTCGCGGGCGATGTTTTCCCGTACCCTGGCAGCATCGGAGAGTGCTTCCGCCCTGTTTTTACGAACTTCTTCCAGGGATGCGGCGGCATCTTGTGTTGCTTTGCGGGCCGCTTTAAGACCTTCTTTTGTTTCGTTACTTACTTTATCATAAAACGCTTTTGTGTTTATGTTGGCATACGCCATTTGCAGATTTTTATTAAGCGCAGCAAAATCAATGTTTTTCAGTGCTTCAGCGGCTTCTTTCTGAGCATCGCTGATTTTGCTCCAGTCTATATTTTTTAATGCGTTCAGGCTTTCTTCCTGTGCTTTGCGGGCTTCGGCAGATACTTCGTCCCATTTCATATTTTTGGTAGCCTCGGCTATCTCCGCCTGTACTTTTTTCATGTCCACTTCCCTCAGCTGCTTCATAGCCTGCTGCACGTTTTTCTGAGCATCGCGGATCTGCTGGCGTACTTCATCCTGGTTAAACTGGTAATCGAAATTGAATACCTGCGATTGGTTAGTAGTAGCCGTGTGTTTGTTATTCTTATTCTTATTTACGTTTACACGTGTATTTACGTTGGTATTCACATTGGTGGAAACATTGCTCTGATCGAAAACCTGGATATCGGAGAGATCAAATGACAGGTCTTCTTTTAACGGAGCAAGCGGCGCCAATGGTGCAGGCGAAGGAGATGGTGAAGGTACGCCTGCCGGTGCAGGTTCTGGTTCTGGTGCATTTACCGGGGCCGGTACAGGCGCCGGTGGTGGTGGCGGCGGGGCGGGAACCACAGTGTCGCGGGTAGCTGCAGCCAGCTGCTGCCGGAACTTGCTGGTGGTTTCATCAGGTTCAGCCGCGGCTATTTTTTCCTGTGGTGTACTGGTTGTTGTGGTTTTTACTTTAGCCGGTTCCTGCTGTTCATTATTGTTTTTCCCTTTGGCAGGATTTAGCCATGCAATAGATATCAGGCCGGTGGCGATGATCAGTACGGCTAAAAACTTCTGGCTATAATTAAGATGCTTAGTTTTCATTTCCATGATGCGTTTAATGCGGTGAAACAGATGTTGTTTACTGTCTGCAGCAGCCATGGTAAGCCGGTTGGCGGTAAGGCGGTATTCTTCCAACGCTACCAGTGCATGTGCATATTGCAGTGGCTGAACGGTGCCGGCTATTACCAGGTCGTCGCAACAATGCTCCCTTTCCATACGGATGATCTTGGAAATCAGCCATACAAAAGGATTAAAGAAAAGAATGGTTTCAACAATTGATTGGAAGATATTCAACAGATAATCATTACGTTTGATATGGGCGAGTTCATGCAGCAGGACGGCTTCCAGCTGGGCTTCCGTAAGATTGTTCACCATCGCTACCGGCAGGAGGATGAGCGGTTTAATAAATCCGAGCATCACAGGTACCTGCACATGTTTTGAGATGAGGAGCTTCACTTTACGGGGGATCTGCAGCCTTGCGGCCAGCTTATCCAGGTGTTTGTCCCATGCTTCACCCATGGGCTCTATGCGTGTGGTACGGATCTTACGGAGTTGCAACAGATCGGACAGTAACTTGATGATCATGCACGTCATACCGGTAATATATAATGCTACCAGGAAAGGAAAACAAAGCTCCAGGTTGGGAAACAGCCATATCAGCGGGTCCTGGTTGGGATACACGGCAGCAACATGTACCGGCTCCTGTAAAGTGATAGTACCGCTGAAGTGTTGTATGGCTTCCCTTGCTTCCTGCAGCCGTTGTACATGCATATACAGCGTAGCGAGGAACCAGGTAAAAATACCGGAGAGCGATAGGAGCGACAGGTTGTACTTTATCCGCGCGCCCGCCTGTGGCCAGAGTTTTAATACTATCCGTAAGCAGGCATAAATAAAGAACGCCTGCCACATGGAATGAAGGATGGTCCAACCCAGGGCGCGTACAAAGTCGCCCGTAATAGGTAATGCATTCATAGTACCAGATTTACCTGTTGTCCTTTTGTTGTTTTTCTATTGCAGTGAGATATTGCCGGATCTTTTGCAGTTCTTCTTCCGACGACTGATGATGGCCAAGGGCCTGCATCACCAGCTGAGAGGCGGAACCGCCAAAAACGGTATCTATCATCTTGTCCAGTAATTGCTGTTGCGTTTTCTGCTGTGAAATGGCGGCTGTATATACATGAGTTTTGCTGCTGGTATCGCGCGCTACCAGGTCTTTTTCATGCATGATCTGCATCAGCTTAAGGGTAGTGGTGTAGCCGGCATCTTTCGTTTGAGATAAGATATCATGTATCTCACGAACGGTGCTGGGGCCTCTTTCCCAGAGTATACCCAGAATTTCCAATTCACTTTCTGTAGGCCGGATCTGTTTCAAAGCAATGATTTGTAATGATGATTATTGTTGTACGAATATCTTCGTAAACAAATGTACGATAGTTTTCGTAATTGCAAAATATTGGGGGTATTTTTTTTCGCGGAAAATTGTCTGACTCCGGATTACGCTGATTATACTGATTAATTTGATTGATTATATGGGATTTTAAGGATTTGGGGAGATGTAAGCGAATATTGTCTGACTCCGGATTACGCTGATTATACTGATTAATTTGATTGATTATATGGGATTTTAAAGGATTTGGGGAGATATGAGCGGATTTTGTCTGACTCCGGATTACGCTGATTATGCTGATTAATTTGATTGATTATATGGGATTTTAAAGGATTTGGGTAGATGTGAGCGGGATTTTGTCTGACTCCGGATTACGCTGATTATATTGATTAATTTGATGATTATATGGGATTTTAAAGGATTCGGGGAGATGTGAGCGGATTTCGTCTGACTCCGGATTACGCTGATTATGCGATTAATTTGATTGATTATATATGATTTTAAAGGATTTGGGTAGATGTGAGCCGGATTAATCAGTATAATCAGCGTAATCCGGAGTCAGACAATTTCCGCAACTGCCGGGTGGTTTTTCGGCTGCCGTCTGCGCTCCAGCCGGGAGCATCAAAAATATAATGTATGGCTTCACGAAGTGAGCGGGAATGCCTCACATCGCGCCATATATCCAGCCATTCGTGGGTAGCGATACAGAATGGATTATAGGTATGTATATTTTTGGTGAGACCATATACCGGCCGTTGCTTTTCCGGAGTGAAGGTGCCAAACATGCGGTCCCAGATAATAAGGATGCCCGCATGATTGCGATCGAGATAATCAATGTCGGAGCCATGGTGCACGCGGTGATGCGAAGGCGTATTGAATATATACTCAATGGGCGCCGGTAATTTGTGAATAACTTCTGTATGGATCCAGAACTGATAGATCAGGCTGATAGCCTGCATGCTCATCACCATTATAGGATGGAACCCCACAAGCGGCATCCAGAGCCAGAATGTGAAGGTACCGGTTAAGTTGCCTGTCCAGGTTTGGCGCAGGGCAGTGGCAAGGTTGTATTTTTCAGATGAGTGATGAATTACATGGGAAGCCCAGAAAAAACGGATACCATGACTGCAGCGGTGAAACCAGTAATAGCTGAAATCATCTGCAAAAAAACACAATACCCATGCCCACCAGGTAAACCCTAATGTAAACAGCCGGAACTGGTAGAGGAAAAGGTAGATGCCAAAAATAACCGCTTTGGTGAAGATCCCGATGAATACGTTGCCAAGGCCCATAGCGATGCTACTAAGGGCGTCTTTGGGTTCATACATATTCTTTTTATCGATTGCTGTAAAAATAATTTCCAGCAATATCAGCAGTACAAATCCTGGAATGGCATATGTGATCAGGTCGGGAGGCATACGTGGTAACTTTCTGTTACGGAAGTTAACGATTTTTACGGGGCTTCCCATGGGGAATTAAAGCAAAATGCCGCGGGGAAAAGTTTATCCCGCGGCATTTTATATAAAAAAGAGGTATTATTTAAACGTTCTTTCAGCGCGACTTACGGCAGATGTGCCAAACCACCCGAGGATCTTTGTTTTACCGGAAGGAGTGGTGTTATGAACATTGCTTTTTACATTTTCCAGTACTTTGGCAAATAATCCGCCGGAGTTTACCTGGTTATTTACCTGGGTAAGGAAATCGTAACTGGGATGGGTAAGAGAAAACATTCTTACAATGGCTTTTTCATTTGCCTGGAAAGGTTTGTCGTAATCTGTGATGCCCTCTCTTATTGGTAAAATAAAGGTGTTGCCATCAGATACGCCTTCGTCGTATGAACCGTCAATGGAGAAGTTGTCTTCCAGGCGCCTGAGAGTATCATTGCGGTAGGAACGGATCCAGTAATAATCGGTGGCGCCGGCCAGGTCTTTGGCGTGAAACTTTGCGTAGTAGCCTTCTTTGCCGCTGATAGATTCTTCTTTTGTTTTAAATTCATAAGAGATGGAATCCACTGTTGTTACCCTTTTGATGCTATCAAAGGCTTCAAATATTTCACCTTTCAATTCTACATGCAGTTTATATCCGTGGCCTATAACGCCGATGGCTTTTGCGGAGGCATCGTAAGTGTATTTGTTGTCTTTAAATACGAAAGGGTACGAATCGCCGCTGGTCAGATCAAACAGGGTGATCTTCGCATCATCGATGATGGGAGCGGGGCTGTTATCTGTATAAGGTACCGACATGGTAAACTTGATGGTTTGTATACCGGTTTCATTGGTAATCCACGCATCCAGTACCGGGTAGGATATTCCTTTCGCAATGTCCAGGTCGATCTTGTCTTCACAGGCTGTAAAACCTGCAGCAACAGCAAACAATATGAGGAATAATGACTTTTTCATCTGGTCTTGAATTTTGGACAATTAGAACTTGAAGTTATATGTGATACCGGGAATGATGGAACCTATGATGGACAGGCGCACTGCTTCCCGCTTGGTTGGATCGTCGTCGTTTTGTTTAAAGTAGATGGTGTAGGCATTTCTGCGGCCATATACGTTATACAGGGAGAATACCCATTCACCTTTCCAGCGTTTCAGCTGTTTACCTTTCAGCGTCATCGACAGGTCCAGTCTGTGGTATGCCGGGAGGCGGTAGTTGTTACGTTTTTCGGTACTGTTGTAAGGAATGTCCCAGTCCTGAAATTCCAGCCTGTTATCGGCGAAGGTACCTGGTGTGCCGGAGGCAAATACCCAGTTGGCCGATAAGGAAGTACGTTTCGTGAAAGTATGTGTTAATACCAGGTTCAGGTTATGTGTACGGTCGTAGCGGTTCAGGAACCATTCATCCATACTGATGCCGATGGTTTTCCTTTCCGTGCGGGATAAGGTATAGCTTACCCAGCCCGTAGTTTTACCGATATCTTTTTTTGCATACACTTCCAGTCCGAATGCGCGTCCTTTTGATGGCAGGAGATCTGCTTCGATCAGAGGATTCAGCTGCAGGTTGGCGTTGTCGATGTAATCCAGCTGGTTGTCTGTTGTTTTGTAAAATACTTCGGCAGATAATTCGTAGGCGTCGTTAGGCGCGTTGTAGAAGTAGCCTGCAGTGTACTGGTCAGACACCATCGGTTTGATATTGTTGGTACTGGGTGTCCAGATGTCCAGCGGAGTAGGGGATGCAGTGTTGGAGAGCTGGTGCATGAACTGCGTGGTTCTGCTATAGGCCAGCTTCACCGCATGTTGATCTGTAAAGGCATAGCGTGCGCTTAGCCTTGGCTCGAAATAATAGTAACCTTTGATGAGGTCATTGGCGCCGTACTCTTTACTGCCGATCAGCGTTTTGCGGATGCCGGGCGTGGTATCGTTGAAGTAGTAGGCAGTTCCTTTTCCTATGAACTGGTAGGCGGATAAACGGCCTCCATACTGGATACCGAATTTCTTGGTGGGCTTCCATTCATGATCTACATATACTGCCGATTCCAGGGCGTGTTGATCCGGTAATTGTTTTATATGCTGAAGATCGCCCTCGGTGCTGGTACCTGTACCTGGTTTAAAGGTATAGTAGATGCCTTGCACGCCGAAGTGCAGGGTATTGGTGGAATTGAGGTAGTAGGTGAAGGACGGTTTCAACCCATAGTTAATGATGTTGGAAGTCCAGTCGTAACCCTGTGCATCTTCATTGGCGCCTCTTTTTGAATCATTGCTGAACTTCAGGCTGTAGTCGTACTTACTATAATAAGTAGTGAGGTTCAGGAACAGGCGGTTAGTGAAAACGTGGTTCCATCTTACGGTAGCGGTGCTGTTACCCCAGTTCATGTTTACATCTTTTCCAAAACCGAAAACATCCCTGCCGAAGTAGCCGCTAACAAATACGGAGTTGTTTTTATTGAATTTGTAATTGGCTTTGGCGGTGATGTCGTAGAAGTTGAGTTTGGTATCTTTCATATCTCCCTTTACAAAAGGTTTCATCAGCAGGTCTATATAAGATCTCCTGGCGGCCACGATGAAGGAGGATTTATCTTTTACGAGCGGGCCTTCTACAGACAGGCGGCTGAAGATGTTACCAATACCGCCGTTTACGTTAAAGTCCTGGTTGTTACCGTCTTTCATGCGGATATCCAGTACAGAAGAGGTTCTGCCGCCATATTCGGCCGGGAACCCACCTTTGATGAGGTTCAGGCTTTTTACGGCATCGGGGTTGAAAACGGAGAAGAAGCCGAGCATATGGGTGGAGTTGTACACAGGGGCTTCATCCAGCAGGATGAGGTTTTCATCGCTGTTACCCCCACGTACGTTAAAGCCAGAAGCGCCTTCCCCAACGGTATTAACACCCGGAAGGGTCTGGATGGCCCGGAGTACATCTACCTCCCCCATGAAAGTGGGCATCTTTTTCATTTGCTGTATATCCAGCTTATTGATACTGGTGTTCAGGGTATTAACGGTCCTTTCCTGTTTCTGGCCGTTCACCGTAACAGTGTTTAGCTGGCTGCTGGTGGCTTCCATGCTAACGTCCAGGGTTATGTTCTTCTTCAGGTCAACGGTAGTTTTGTAGGTTCCGTAGCCCATATAGGAGAACTGGAGTTCGTGTTCCCCGGCTGGAAGCGTGAGGGAATAAAATCCGTACTGGTTACTTACTGTACCCAGGCTGGTGCCGCTTTTACCAATGGAGATGCCTACCAGGCTTTCCCCGTTCTTTTTGTCTTTTACATAGCCGCTTACGGTATATCGTTGCTGCTGTGCGTTAATTGAGTGTCCTGTCAGGATCATAAGAAGGAGTGACAGCAACATGGTTACCTTAGTTTTCATAAAAGTCAGGTGCAGTTTTATAGAATGTCTGTTGCGTTTTTGTAGCATGCATATAAGACGCTGCAAAAATATATTACCCCTACGGGGATAAATTATTTTTTTACATCATGAATATGTTATAACATGCTTAAACGAAAAAAGGAAGGCATTTCGCCTTCCTTTTCAATAAATACGGGGACGCTGTCAGTCCAGGATGGCACAGTTAAACCCGAGCCGGGTCACAAAATCTATAATAGTTTGTTCTGCTAATGATTGAGGGCTTACAATGCGTAATACTTTGTCACAGTCCTCCAGGTCTACGCTACAGGCATTTACGGTAAATTGTGCTGAAATGGCGCTAATAACATTGTTTCTATCCTGAACAGTTGTAATATTGGTGCGGAATATTCCCAACATAGATGATAATTTTTTGAGTATTCGGAATATTTTTATGCAAATTTGCTGCTGTTATCCCATATAACTGTTACACGAGACGGATTATCAATTATACGAAACGGATTTTTTTATGGGTGTAGTTATTACTGATGATGCCAACCAGGTATTGCTTTCGGAGGAATTTCCTTCTGATTACCATAAGATCCGTTCCAGGGGAATGATTGAAGAAACCCAGGAACTGCATAAGGATTTTGGCTCCGCAACCATGCATGAATACAACTTCGAAGGCACCAGTATTGCCTGTTGTAAGGCGGAAGTGTACGAGAATATCCATGTTTTTGCAGACTACCTGGAACCCCGGGT
>JBCNPS010000109.1:0-15560 GCA_039593235.1 Chitinophaga sp.
ATCCGGTGACCATCGAAGAGGTTTCGCCGCACTATTTACAGGCGCTCATTCAGTATGAAGATCATGGGGAGATATAAACGAATATATCCGCTTAAATCTCCCCAAATCATTTAAAATCCAAAGTAATCAAATCAGCGTAATCAGCGAAATCATCATAATCCTGAGTCAGACAAAATCCGCGTTACTTCTTCTTTTTCTTCTCCACCTTCTTTGTGAAGCCGCCTTCGAAGAAGCATTTGATGCCGCGATAAGCGCCGCAACCGCCTATTTCACGGATGCTGACACGGTTACCGCTAAACTGGAAAGCGATACCGCAAGACGATTCTTTGTCTTTATATTCTCCCCTGTTGCCGCCAATGTAATGTCCTTTTCCGCTCAGTTCTCCTTTGCAGTTTCCATTATCTTTTGAGAAGGTGATAAAGAACTGGAATGATTTGGTGTCGTCCCCGTCACGGATGGATACAATGTTCATATCGCCGGAGGTATAGTCGCCGGATAATTTATGTTTACGGGGTAAAGTGTCTATCGGGTTGAAGATCTGTCCTGCATTCGTAGGCCCGTTGGAGTTAGTCATGATCAGTGTTATGGTTCCATCGGGATTCACCATGTAAAAATCCTCTCTCAAAGCGCTGCGGCTACCTGGCAGTTTCTTTTCACTGCTGATCTTTATTACATTCTTACTATCTATCACGAGGGAAGTAACGGTACCATCCGCACTACCGGTATTGGCTACACGCATCCTGTTGAGGTATTTGCCTTTTTTATCCAGGAAGCAGAGATAACCTACGGATTGCGATTTTCCGGTAGCCTTCACTGTCATATAATTCACTGCGCTACCGGTGATCCGCTGCAATGGAAAATACTTCACCGGCTCACTTTTGGAGAAATCACCTTTTGTGAGCGTATCTGTCAGAAACCGCCTGGCAGCAGTATCCAGCCGCAGTGAATCCGGTTGTTTCAGCTGTAGCGTATCCGGGGTAAGCCTGTAGGGCAGTGTACCAGGGGTAAACAATGCCTGGAAGTCTTCAAATGTCATGGGCTCGTTGCCATCGCCTGCTTTCTTTTTCGATTTGCAGGCTGCCAGCATACCGATGGCCAGTAATAATAAAAGGAAACGCTTCATTACAATAGTTGATTCTGGGCGAAAAGTTATATATAATTTTTATATGTGCGCGTTAAAAAATCAAAAAACATACCGGATGGATAAATGTTCAGATTTATTATTTAGATTTGTCTAAATAATATTTTAGATAACATGAATTTATCGATCGCAGAGGAGAACCATATTAAGTCGATTTACAAGCTGCAGGAAGGCGATGCGGTAGTAACCACTAATGCACTGGCCTATGAGCTGGATACAAAACCGGCATCGGTAACAGACATGGCTAAAAAGCTGAAAGAGAAGAAGCTGATTGAATATGAGAAATATAAGGGCATCACGCTTTCTGCCGACGGCAGGAAGGCCGCCCTGCAGATTGTGCGGCGTCATCGCCTGTGGGAATGCTTCCTGGTGGAAAAACTTTCCTTCAGCTGGGAAGAAGTGCATGAACTGGCGGAAGAGCTGGAGCATGTGCGCAGTGAAAAGCTTACTAACCGGCTCAGCGAATTTCTGGGCAACCCGGTGATAGACCCCCACGGCGACCCTATCCCGGATGCCAATGGAAAACTGGCCAAACCCCGCCCGCAAACCTCGCTGGACCAGGCCAATGCCAAACGGCTGGTGGTAACCGCCGTAACGGACCAGTCCACCGCCTTGCTGGCCTTCCTCAACGCCAAAGGGATCAAACTTGGCACCCAACTGGAAATCATGGCGCATTACGAATACGATAATTCTATAGAAATAAAAGTAAAAGGGCAATCTGCCATCACCATCAGTGAACAGGTGGCGAAAAATATTATGGTCAGACCCCTGTAATCATTAGCATATACTATGAGCATCGAACATACACATTCATCAGCATCGTTAAGTGAGGTACATCAGAGTGTAGAAACGAACGGAAAATCCAGGTGGAAAAAGATCTTCGCCTTCTTTGGCCCCGCCTACCTCGTGAGCGTGGGTTATATGGATCCCGGCAACTGGGCCACCGACCTGGCCGGCGGCAGCCAGTACGGCTATAAATTATTGTGGGTACTGCTCATGAGTAACCTCATGGCCTTACTGCTGCAAAGTTTGAGCGCCCGGTTGGGCATTGTGCGCGGGCGCGACCTGGCGCAGGCAAACCGTGAAACCTATCCTCCCGTGGTGAATTTCATCCTGTACATACTGGCGGAAATAGCCATAGCGGCTACGGACCTGGCGGAAGTACTTGGAATGGCCATCGGTATCCAGCTGCTAACCGGGTTGCCGCTGGTATGGGGGGTGAGCCTGACCGTACTCGATACCTTCCTGCTGCTCATACTGCAACGCTACGGCATCCGTAAAATGGAAGGGTTTATTATCAGCCTTGTTGCCATTGTAGGCGCGTCCTTCCTCGTGGAACTGATCCTTGTAAAACCGCAGATGAATGAAGTAGTGAAAGGCTTTATCCCTACCATCCCGGACAACACCGCCTTATACATTGCTATTGGGATTATAGGCGCCACCGTAATGCCACACAACCTGTACCTGCACTCCGCCCTGGTGCAAACACGGAAAATAAAACGGGATGATTCCGGCATCAGGCAGGCCATTAAAATGAACTTTATTGATAGTACCATTGCCCTTAACCTCGCCTTCCTGGTGAATGCCGCCATTTTAATACTGGCTGCCGCCGTATTTTTCAAAAGCGGCAGAACTGATGTGGCGGAAATCCAGGATGCACACCGGTTGCTGGATCAGCTGCTGGGCAGCAAACTGGCGCCCATCCTGTTTGCGGTGGCCTTGATTGCAGCAGGACAAAGCTCCACCGTAACCGGTACACTGGCCGGGCAAATTGTAATGGAAGGTTACCTGCGCCTGCGTATCAATCCCTGGCTGCGCAGGCTCCTCACCCGGCTGCTGGCTATCATCCCGGCCCTGCTGGTGATCCTTATTGCCGGCGATGAAGAAGTAGGCGCGCTCCTGGTGTTCAGCCAGGTGCTGCTCAGTTTGCAGCTGGGCTTCGCCATTATCCCGCTCATCCATTTTGTAAGCGACAAAAAAACAATGGGCGCATTTGCTATCAGCCCTGTCACTAAAATATTCAGCTGGCTGGTCACCAGTTTATTGGTGTACCTTAACATGCGGATGGTATTATCAGAAGCATTTGATTATATGTCTGGTACCGGGAATATTTTTGTAGATGGACTGATTATGGCCGGCTGCATCGGTTTCGTGGTGCTGCTGCTCATCACCATTGTATACCCGCTGCGGCGCCGCTACCGCGAAGATGCAGCTGCGGGCATCCATACCACACAGGTATCGCTGGGAGAAATGGAAAAGCCCACCTACCAATGCATTGCCATGGCCCTGGATTTTTCACAACGCGATAAAGATATAGTGACCAACGCCATTGCTCACGGGAATGAACACACGCAGTATATCCTTATCCATATCGTGGAAAGCGCCTCCGCCAAATACTTCGGGAAAGATTCAGACGACCTGGAAACACGTCGCGACCAGGAACAGCTGGACACCTATATCGCCCTGCTGAAAAGCCGTAATATCAACGCCAAAGGCGTGCTTGGCTTCCGCAGGCGGGCCCGTGAAATTGCCCGCATTGTGCACCAGGAAAAGGCAGACTTCCTCGTACTGGGAGGACACGGACACCGGGGTTTCAAAGACTGGCTATATGGAGAAACCGCCAACCAGGTAAGACACCAGGTGAAGATTCCCGTGCTGGTGGTGCAATAAAACATACTAACTGTAACGGGTAAACGATCAATATATGCTTTCCATTTTCAAACCGGGAGATATCATGCATTTCAGTCGCACGGTACGACAAGAAGACTGTGCCTCCTTTGACAGCGGTAATGTTCATCCCGTGTATGCCACCTTTGCCCTGGCGCGGGATGCCGAATGGTGTTGCCGTTTATTTGTACTGGAAATGAAGGAAGCGCATGAAGAAGGTATCGGCACCAGGCTCACCGTGGAGCACCTCTCCCCTGCCGTAGCCGGCAGCCAGGTGGACTTTACAGCCGTTATCACGCAAATACACCACCATGAAATCACCTGCAGCTACGAAGCCATTTGCAACGGCCGTGTAGTGGCTACAGGTGTACAGGTGCAAAAGATCCTCCCCAAAGAAAAACTGGAAAAACTCTTCGCGCAATAATCGCCGCGAATTTTGTCTGACTCAGGATTAAACTGATTACGCTGATTACCCTGATTTGATTGCTTTGGATTTAAAGGATTTGGGGAGATAAAAGCGAATCTGCTTATATCTCCCCAAATCCTTTAAAATCATCTTTAAAATCCAAAAAATAAATCAGGGTAATCAGCGTAATCAGTTTAATCAGTTTAATCCTGAGTCAGACAAAACCCGCTACAGGCCCAGCGCCGCCTTCAGCCGCGGATAGCCGGTTTTGCTCACCAGTACCCTTGCGCCGCTCCGCAGGATGGCCAGGTGGTTTTCTTTTTCGTAGGGGTCTATACGGGTTACCTGGTTTACATTAAGGATATAGGAGCGGTGTACCCGTGTAAATTGTTGAGGGTCCAGCATTTTTTCGAAAAACGCCATTGTTTTATTCTTCAGGAAGCTCCCTTCCTGCGTTACTATTTTCACGTAGTCATCTGCTGCTTCGAGGTAATGGATATCCTGTACAGGGATGATCTTGATCTTCCCGTTGATCTTTATTACCACACGGTTGCTCTGCAAAGGCGTTGCTGCGGCGGTTTCCAGCAAGGCTTCCGTGTTGGTGGCAGTGGCTGTTTGAAAATGATCTAGCCATTTTTGCAAGGCTTTATCAAAGCGGTCGCTGGAAAAAGGTTTCAACAGGTAATCCACTGCATGTACTTCAAAGGCCCTGATAGCATGTTCTTCAAAGGCGGTGGTAAAGATGACTGCAGGCATATTTTCTACCAGTTCCAGCATCTCAAAACCAGTGATCTTGGGCATTTGAATGTCCAGGAAAATAATATCCGGCTGATGTTGTTGTATGGCCTTTAATCCTTCAAATCCATCATTGCATTCCTGCACTACTTCTATCTGGGGGAAGTTTAACAGGTATTCCTTTACTACTTCCCTGGCCAATGGTTCATCGTCAATTAATACTGCTTTTATCATGCGATTGCGGTACTTTAATAGTGGTCGTAAATATATTTTCAACGGTGGAAGTTTCCAGCAGGTCCTGCCGTGCAAACAGCAGGTAGAGCCTGCGCTGTATGGACGACAAGCCGAAACCTGTTCCTTTATTCGGTTGCTGCAGTTCGTTGTCGAACGGATTTTGCACAGCGATGTACAACATATTATCCTGCAACCATGTTTTTATGCTGATGGTGATATCACCGGTGGTATCGTATAGTCCGAATTTAATGGCATTCTCTACTACAGGCTGCAGCAGCATGGGCGGCAGCAGCATTTTGTCCGCTTCTTCGTAGGGAGTAACGTTGGCGGTTAAACGATGTCCGAAACGTACTTTCTCAATATCCAGGTAGAGCTGCAGGTAGTTCAGTTCTTCGGCGAGTGTGATCCATTGATCATCTTCACGCTTCAGGGATCCTCTTAAAAAATCGGAGAGCTTCAACACCATTTCACGGGCTTCTTTCGGCCGCAGCATGATCAGTGCGTTAATCGAATTGAGGCTGTTAAACAGGAAATGCGGCTGCAGTTGCTGCCGCAGTTTAAAGAGTTCTGCTTCTCTTACTATCTTCTCCGTAGCTTCTTTACGGTCGCGGGATTCCTGCTGTTCTTCCGCATCGTACCACATCTGGCTCCTGTAACCGATGCCTGCAATCAGCATCCACCCAACAAGGGCATGAATGGGGATCGCATTATTCAGCCAGTTGACATAATGCGGATTGCCGGGAAAGGCAGAGATGAGGAGCCAGCGGCTCAGGCACACCCACAATACAGACAAGGCAAAGCTCACGATGGACACATAGCCAAACTTCATGGTGCCGTCTGCCGGGCGATAATAAGCCACGTTATGGCTGATTATAATACCGGCGGCTCCCAGTAGTATTACGTGTACTGCGCTGTCTGTAGCAGATTCCCAGAGGGGGAGGTCGTACCAGTACCACAACAGTCCGCCATATAAGAGCAACCATATAGCGAAGGGAGTGAGGAAAGCCCGCCAGGAATTGCCTTTCATCAATTGTTTAAGCAAAGAAGCTGATTTAACTTGTTATACATTAAGCTCAAAATATTGTTGGCCCTGTAACTGGGCAGATTTCATCTGCAGCCAGGCGATATAGGAATTTGGATCGCCTGGTTCTTCGATACGGGAGTACAGTTCCATGCCGTCTGTCAGCTGGTCCAGGGTATATACTTCGGGTACGTTGATGAACTTCCACTGTACCAGTTCCTGTTGTTGATTCTTAAAAGCATATTGTTCCTGCATACCAATTTCGCGGGCCTTATCGCAGGCGTCTTTCTTGGTAACAGCGCTGATTAATCTTAATTGTTCATCAAACTGCGGAGTATGATTGCCTTCGCCACAGATGATCTGGTATACAACTTTCGCAACAAACCAATGCATAAAATTAAATTTAAAAGTTGGAGAAGATAGAATAAAGGTTGAGATATGGATGTTTTATGATCAGTAACTTTTTATTTCCACGCCGCCGAAGATGCAGGTTCCTTTCAGGATCAGCAGTTTCTCTATTGTCCCGCCGGGTACCTGCTGGCCCATGTAACGTTTGTCTTCCACACCGCCCAAGATAGTGGTAATATCCACCTGTACTTTCCAGTTGGCCGGTACAATGATTTCACATCCGCCAAATATTGTGGTCAGATCCATTACGGCCGTGCTGCTGATATCCGCCTTCATAAAATTGAGCGTTGCGCCCCCGAAAATAGCGGTTACATCACCTCCCTTAAAGTTCTTGGTCATTACCGCTTTATTCACACTGCCAAAGATAGCGGTGGCATTCAGCACATCTTCCCCGGTGGAAAATTCTTCACTGGAAGCGAAGCTCTTCTTTTTGGAGGGCCATTCCGCCGCTGGGTAATTTTTCTTTAAGATGAGCATAACCCCAATAAAGATCATAACCACCGGCCAGATGAACTGTGCAGTGTTGTATGGCAGGTCAAATATCTCATTTACCAGGAAGAGGGTACCTACAAGCACCATCACGATCCATCCGCCGAGTCTGAAGTTATGTTTAGCCCCTATAACGATACCGACAGCTATCAGGATCATTTCCCAGGAGAACAGCCAGTGAGGCACATTCAGGTCCAGGCGTTGTAATAACAGGCAGGCACCAATGATGATAAGAACTGCACCGCCTACAAAGCGGCCTTTTCTTCTTGATGCTTCAATATCTTCGTTTCTCATTTGTTTTATTGTTTATGATACAAATGTAGAACGGCGCCTTGTTATTGAAAACAGGGTTTAGGCTAATAAAGCACCCTTACCGGTAAAAAGCAGGAAATTGCCGGTGAAAACGACGGGTTATATTTCTACCGTTACCAGGGCCTCGCTTCCGGCCAGTTTTACCAGGATAGCTTTCAGTTGCTGCACCATAGGATCGGGGCCACAGATATAGAACTGCCGGTTAAAGTCCCCGATCTTCTCTTTCAGGTAACTTTCATCGATGGTATGATGGTCGTAGCCGGGTACCTCTTCCGCAGTAAGGGTATTAATAAAGCGGTGGCCCAGCATGGCTTCAAATTCATCTTTCAGGATAATATCCGCCAGCGTTTTATTGGAACAGATCAGCTGGTTGTTGCCAAGCTGCCCTTTATGCTGCAGGTCGCGCAGGATGGCAATAAAGGGGGTAACGCCCGCGCCGCCGGCAATGAATACGCCTTCGCCGTTATAATGAATGGTACCCCATACGTCGTGCAGGATAAGTTCATCACCGGCTTGCAGCTGTCCCAGTTCATGGGTAACGCTGTTATGGTCGTCGTAGATCTTAATGGTGAACTCCAGTTGCTCCCATGAGGTAAGGCTTGTAAAGGTAAAAGGGCGTCTTTCTTCTTCCCATCCGGGTTTATTAATAGATACTTCTGTGGCCTGGCCGGGCACAAAGGTGTATCCGGCGGGCTTTTCCACGGTAAAGCGGCGAACGTTGTGTGTTACAGGGGTAACGGCCAGGATTTTTACGATATGGCTTTCCATTTGTTCAGGTTTTCTTTAATATGAAAGTAGGGTATTTTTCGTGTCAGTGCAACGCTTGCTGCAATAAAGGCAGCAATGCTGCCGCCCAGCGGCTGTAGTCCTTCCCGGAAGGGTGCAGTCCGTCGCCTGCCACCAGCTCGGGATCCTGTGTGGCTTGCCGGGTAAAGTGCGTTATATCCAGGTAGGGCACCAGCCATTCGCCGGCGATGGCCTTATTGGCGGCGTTGTAGGCATCTATTTCCCGGCTTATCTGCTCCTGGTTGCGATCTGCGGCGAAAGGCGTTACGCCCCAATCGGGGATAGACAGTACTACCACGTGGGCAGGATTATTACCTGCAAAGGCAATGGCCTTTTGCAGCAGGGTGGTAAATTCCGTTGCATACTCCTCCACAGAACGGCCACGGTATTGATTATTTACACCGATCAGCAGTGTTACTATATCGTAAGTTTTATGTATATGAGCAGCGGCAATACCGGCTTCCAGTTCGTCGGTAGTCCAGCCGGTAGTGGCTATGATCTGCGGATCTTCTACTGTTACACCTTGTTTCCGCAGCAGAGCGGCTGCCTGTACGGGAAAACATTCCTGGTAGGAAACCTGTTCACCTACAGTATAACTATCGCCAAGGGCGAGATACGTAACTGGTATCATGCTGGTATCTGAGATTTTGTTGCTGCAAAAAAATGAGCAGCAAAATAACATTAATCCTAACATAAGCAAAAAGTTATATGCAGCTGTTAAATTTGCGGAATAAAGGGCAAATCTTCCCACTGCGTAAACGGAAAAGCCTTACCTTTGCACGCGATTACAACAATTACGTAACGCATAAAGAAACCGTTTTATGCCGGCAGAAAAAATAACGATGAACAATGGCCTGTTACAGGTCCCTGCACAACCCATCATCCCATTTATAGAAGGCGACGGAATAGGTCCGGACATCTGGAAAGCCAGTGTACGCGTATTCGACGCAGCTGTAGAGAAAGCTTATGGCGGTGATAGGAAAATCGAATGGAAAGAAGTACTGGCAGGTGAGAAAGCCTTCCAGCAAACAGGCGAATGGCTGCCAAAGGCTACACTGGATGCACTGAAAGAATACCTGGTGTCTATCAAAGGCCCCCTGTCTACTCCTGTTGGTGGCGGCATCCGCTCCCTGAACGTTGCTATGCGCCAGGAGCTGGACCTCTACGCCTGTGTAAGACCTGTACGCTGGTTCAACAGGGTGCCTTCCCCGGTAAAGCACCCGGAAAAAGTAGACATGGTGATTTTCCGCGAAAACACGGAAGACATTTATGCCGGCATCGAATATATGACGGGTACGCCTGAAGCAAAAAAACTGCTCGATTTCCTGCAAAATGAAATGGGCGTTAAAAAGATCAGGTTCCCGGAAACCTCTTCCCTGGGTATTAAACCGGTATCCATTGAAGGTACAGAGCGACTGGTACGCGCCGCTATCATTTATGCACTGGAGCACAAGCGCCCATCGCTCACCCTGGTGCATAAAGGTAATATCATGAAATTCACCGAAGGTGGTTTCAAAAACTGGGGTTATGCACTGGCGGAAAGGGAATTTGCCGATAAAGTATATACCTGGGAACACTGGGAAAAAACCAAGAAAGAACTGGGTGAAGAAGAAGCCAATAAAGAGCTGAAAGTAGCCACCGCAAAAGGAAAGCTGCTGATCAAGGATGTAATTGCGGATAACTTCCTGCAACAGATCCTGCTGGCGCCGCAGGATTACTCAGTGGTAGCTACCCTGAACCTGAACGGCGATTACATTTCCGATGCACTGGCTGCTGCTGTAGGTGGTATTGGTATCGCTCCGGGCGCCAACATCAACTACCTGACCGGCTATGCCGTATTTGAAGCCACACACGGCACTGCGCCACGCTTTGCCAATACCAACACCATGAACCCGTCGTCAGTGATCCTGAGCGGTGTAATGATGCTGGAATACATGGGCTGGAAAGAAGCGGCTGCAATCATTATTCATGGCCTCAGCACCGCCATCATGCGCAAACGCGTTACCATCGACTTCTACAACCTGATGGATGATGCCACCCTGGTAAAAACCAGCGAATTTGCGGATGAAGTGATCAAGCAAATGCAACACTAAGCGGAGATTGTCTGATCCGGGATTACGCTGATTAAGCTGATTAATTTCTTATATAATTCGGGGAGATAGAAGTGGATAACACCGCTTTTATCTCCCCGAACTCGTTTTAATTAATTATTAAGATATCCAGGTAATCATTAAAATCATCATAATCCTGAGTCAGACAAAATCCGCGAAATTTTGTTTTTTTCCCAGCTATTCGTATTTTTCGTGATTATCCCAATTGGGACTCGCTTGAATAATTGTTGTGAAACGCTTTTAATCTAATTTTAAAAAACCCGAAATGGCAGAAAAAATTAAAGTTGCTAATCCGGTAGTTGAACTGGATGGTGATGAAATGACACGAATCATCTGGAAATTCATCAAGGATAAACTGATACTTCCATACCTGGATGTTGAGATTAAATATTTTGACCTGGGCATGGAGCACCGCGATGCTACCAACGACCAGGTAACCATTGATGCAGCCAATGCTATCAGGGAAGTAGGCGTAGGTATCAAGTGCGCTACCATTACACCGGATGAAGAGCGTGTAAAAGAGTTCAACCTGAAGCAGATGTGGAAATCACCCAACGGAACGATCCGTAATATCCTGGATGGTACCGTATTCCGTGAGCCAATTGTAACAAAGAATGTTCCACGCCTGGTGCCTAACTGGACTGCGCCGATCTGTATTGGCCGTCACGCTTTTGGCGACCAGTACCGCGCTACCGATTTCGTTACAAAAGGAAAGGGTAAACTGACCATTAAGTTTGAAGGCGAAAACGGCGAAGTAATTGAACATGAAGTGTACAACTTCAAAGGCGACGGCGTTGCACTGGCTATGTACAACACCGACGAATCTATCAAAGGCTTTGCCCGTGCATGTTTCAACCAGGCACTGATGAAAAAATGGCCTTTATACCTCAGTACTAAAAACACCATCCTGAAAAAATATGATGGCCGTTTCAAAGATATCTTCGAAGAAATCTATCAACAGGAGTTTAAAGCTGAGTTCCAGGCCAATGGCTTAACCTATGAGCATCGCCTGATCGATGACATGGTGGCCAGCGCGCTGAAATGGCATGGTAACTTTGTATGGGCCTGTAAAAACTACGATGGCGACGTACAATCTGATACCGTGGCACAGGGCTTTGGCTCTCTCGGCCTCATGACTTCCACCCTCATCACTCCTGATGGTAAAACCATGGAAGCAGAAGCCGCTCACGGTACTGTAACCCGCCACTACCGCGATCACCAGGCTGGTAAACCTACTTCCACCAACCCTATCGCTTCCATCTTCGCATGGACACGCGGTCTTGAGTTCCGTGGTAAACTGGATAACAACCAACAACTGATCAACTTCTGCCAGGCACTGGAACAGGTTTGTATTGAAACCGTTGAAAGTGGTAAAATGACAAAGGATCTGGCTGTTTGTATCCATGGAAATAAAGTAGAACATGGTAAACACTACCTGTACACTGAAGAGTTCCTGGAAGCGCTGGATACCGCGCTGAAAGCGAAACTGGCTTAATTTACCCGCTATAAAAAAAGCATCGGAATGATACATTCCGATGCTTTTTTATTTTTGTAAGACAGGAGCTTTACAGCTTCATCTTCTTTCGTAATATTCTATCTTCTCCATAAATATCATCATAGAAAACAAGATCCCCGTTTTTTCCTTCTGCCGTAAAATACCGGAGATAGATAGGAATATGTTTAGGCAGATCTATTTGTCTTTTTTCTTCGCGTGCCAGCCATACCCGGATACTGTCGCCGCTATGCCTTAAGCTATCAGCCCGCACCAGGTACTGCGCCAGGCTGTCCCATTGCTGCACCCGCACGCAACCATGACTCATGGCCCGCATGGAGTTCTTAAACAATCCACGGTTGTTGGTATCATGGAGGTATACACTGTATTTATTCCTGAAGTTGAATTTCATGACGCCCAGTGAATTGTCGATTCCATCCATCTGCCTAAGTACATAAGGGAAATGCCCTTTACCGAGCTTTGACCAATCGATGGTATAAGGATCTACTGCATTACCATCCTTATCAATTACTTCCAGGTTTTTTTTAGCGAGATAACCGATATCCTTTTTTATGGCTGGCAGCATTTCTTTAAATACAATACTGTAAGGTACCCGCCAGTAAGGGAACATCATGAAATTGGTCATATACGAATTGAGCAGCGGCGTGCGTGTGCGCGGCGTACCTACAATCACGCGTGATTCCAGCACCACTTCCCCGCTATCCACCACTTTCAGGTTATAGCCCGGCAGGTTCACAAGAATATACCTGGAAGGCAGCGTATCCGGCAATTTGCGCCAGCGGTCGAGGTTTACAGCCACCTGCATGATCCAGTCGTGTGCAGAACGGTTCATGGCCATCACCGTTCTTTTTCCGGCCACGCCATCGGGATAGATATTAAACTCTTTCTGGAATGCTTTTACGCCTGTTTTCAGCAGTGCGGAATCCAGCTCACGGCCGGTAGTGTCAAGATGCCCGCTTTGTACGAGGCGGTTGAACACCAACTGGCGGAAACCCAGTGTATCCGTATAGTTAAGCGGTAATGTATCCCAATGGTAGTCCGCGTATTTGGCTTTGAATGTTTGGATACCTTCCTTCAGGGCCAGGTATCCTTCATGGGTGGGCTCCAGTGAATGCAGGATAGCTGTCACATTTTTTTCTTCGAGCGCCTGCCGCAACTGCGTGATGAGTTGTTCATCCGTAAACGCTGAATCCTTTCTGAGGGTAACGCTATCACGTGGTGCAACGCCGTAACGCAGATCCGACGCCATTTTCATGAAAGCGTCCGTCATCAGCACGTCTACTTTTGCCCACAGGGCGGCATCTTTTTTTGCGGTGGCATCGCTGCTGATCTGTTCCCATGCGGCGGTGAGCGCCGGTTCATGATACTGCGCCGGTAGCAGCCCTACGTCTTCTGCATGCTGGATCATATACAGCATGGAGTCCGCAGCAGGATTGGTTGTCCCATTCTTTGACCACTGGCTTGCCGGTTTATCAGCACCATAAAATTCCTGTATTGCTGAAGGTCGGAAGGATTGCAAACTGTCTTCCAGTTCGCCTTCGTTATCTTTCAGGGCCGACAATCGTTCGGTGATACTCTCGGTGATCACTTCGTCCAATTGTCTGATGTTTGCTACAATCTGTTTTTGTTTTGGGGCGGTATGCTTTTTTTTATTGACACAGGCTAACAACAAGCACACTCCAGATCCGCATAACAAACTGATAATAAAAATCTTGTTCTTCATCTGCAGTAAATCGCTATGGTAAAGATAGGGATTTACAAATACTGTGCTGAAAATTTTTGCGCGGCCAGGCGAAAGGCTTCTGGATACTGTATCCCAACGCGGCTCTCCCCTACCTGCAGCAATCCTTTTTCACGAAAAGCGACTGGATAAACTTTAATATACCTACAACTACTTTCTTCATCCCCGGATTTTTTAAAAAGAGAAGCCACGGTGTGCAGCAGCTTCTCTTTGAACTAAAACTAAAACAACTGATTTTTATTTCTTTACCCGGCGCATTCAGATCTTATCTATTGATATACGCTCAGGGGCCTTTAATTGTTTAAATTTACTTGGCGTAAGACCCGTTACTTTTTTGAATTGTGCCGAAAGATGTGCTACACTGCTGTATCCCAGCTTGTAACTGATTTCACTTAAGCTTAATTCATTATATACCAGGAACTCTTTCACCCGCTCTATTTTCTGCTGAATAATATACTGTTCAATGGTAGTGCCCTCTGTTTCAGAAAAAAGATTACTGAGATAATGATAATCTTTTTGCAATTTCCCTGCCAGTAAGGTGGAAAAATTTACCTTCATTTCATCCAGCTCTGAATGATGCACGGCCTGTACAATGATACTTTTTATGCCGGCGATCAGCTGCTGTTTTTTATCATCTATCAGTAAAAACCCTTCCTGCTGAAGCGCTGTTGATAGCCGCTGTAACTGCTGCTCAGAAACGGTTCCGTCTACAATTACCTTACCCAGCTGTATCTCCTTAACATTCAATTGCTGCGCGGCAATGGCATTAGTAACCACTTTGATGCAGCGCGGACAAACCATATTCTTTATAAACAGATCTGTTGTAGCCATTGGTTACTTTTTGATATTAAAAATGTTATGCTCCACCCTGATCAGAAAGGAATTGGAAGAATTTCTCTCCATGCTTCCGGTCAACTGGGTGCGGTAAGACAGGTCCAGTCTTGTAGTGCTGTTAAAAATAAACTGCACCGCCGGGGCAATATCCAGGTAGGAGCCTTTGCCTGCAGCGTCTGTATTGGTTTTACCCAATAGTTCCACATACAGGTTCAAATTGGTTTGCTGAAAGCTTTTATACTTAACCGGTAACACCAGGTACCCGGCCGATAAGCTATAATTTATTGCATTCCTGGAAAATTCGTCCGGGATATTGTCCTTCACATTGTTCATGTAACGGGAATAACCCAACGTTGTGGATAATGCCAGTTTATGTAACAATTGGGTAGCAATAATCCCGCCGTTTACCCCCGAAGTGGCGCCTTCCAGGTCCAGCTCCTTATTGTTATACGGACGCATCGCATGAGCGCCATCCGGCATTACGGGGTAATACGGGTTATTGATCACGGAACCCCGCACATAAGCGGCCATACGGAAATGTGCGTGCTGCTGATCCAGCGACAGGAAGCGGTATTTGGCATATACGCCGCCGCCTTCCAGCTTCACAGATGGCTGCATCATGTTGGAAGCATATCCGAGCACATGTAGCATGAGCTTTTTATTTACTCCCCACATTACTTCCGGTTCAAAACGCATCCCGTTGTCGCCGGAATGCTTCATGTCAAAAAACTTATTGGTGAGCCTGATCCCCAGTGAGTTGGCGGGCATGTTGCTCGCCGGCTCTGTATTCACGTACAATTCCTGGGCAGCCGCTATATTATAGCCAGCCATGATGACCAGGGCTGTTATTAAAAATCTTTTCATATACCGGCCAGCAATTAAATGGTGACGTGATAAATTCTTTTGGAGGCAGTGGCTCCGTCAGATTTGCAGCAGTCGCCCATCATCCCTGTTTTATAACAGGCCATAGTGGTTTCGGTACTGAATTTTTTAAATTGTTTGGCAGAAACAAAGTCCTTGTCGATCACCGTAAGGTCTTTATCACCTGATAATACCTGGTTCTTCACATCCATAAAATGCAGGGTGCTGCCGGCAAGGGCACATGTGTGTCGTTCTGTACGCTTACCCCGTCGAAGCTGGCGGTCATCACCAGCTTACCAAC
>JBCNPS010000011.1:0-29486 GCA_039593235.1 Chitinophaga sp.
TGTTAAAAAATAAACTGGAAGCTAACAAATGACTCATATGAATATGCCTGCAGTGTTGGTGAAGAAGAAAAATGATACCATTCCCATTGTGATCATCGGGTTGATGTTTTTTATTTTCGGGATGGTCACCTGGATCAATGCTATCCTGATCCCTTATTTTAAGATTGGTTGTGAGTTGAATAATTTTCAATCGTACCTGGTAGCCTTTGCTTTTTATATTGCTTACCTGGTAATGTCGTTGCCGGCTGCTTACCTGTTAAAGAAAACAGGGTTCCGCAAAGGGATGATGATCGGTTTCTGGATCATGGCGGGGGGCACCCTGTTGTTTGTGCCGGCCGGTATGATGAGGGCTTACCCGCTTTTCCTGGCTGGCCTTTTTACGATAGGGCTTGGCCTGGCGATCCTGCAAACTGCCGCTAACCCGTACATTACTATACTTGGCGATAAGGAACGGGCGGCACAGCGGTTCAGCATTATGGGCATCTGCAATAAAGCCGCCGGTATACTGGCGCCGCTTTTATTTGCAGTAGCTATTATCCGCCCTGGCGATCAAACGCTTTTTAATGAGCTTCACGGCATGCAGTACCCGGAGAAAGGTATGGTGCTGGATCAGCTGATCCAACGGGTGGTGGCGCCTTATGCCGTGGTAACCGCCGTTTTGTTTTTGCTGGGATTAATGATCCGGTTTTCTCCTTTACCGGAAATAGATACCGATGCGGAAGGTACCGCATCTGCTGTAGCGCATACAAACAGGAAGAGCGTGTTAGAGTTCCCTCACCTGGTACTGGGAGCGGTAGCTATTTTTTTTCATGTAGGTTCGCAGGTAATTGCAGTAGATAGCATTATCAATTATGCATCCGGTATGGGTATGCCTTTCCTGGAAGCAAAAACATTTCCGTCGTACACTTTATCGGCTACCATTACAGGGTATATACTGGGTATACTATTGATACCTCGGTTTTTGTCGCAGCTCACCGCGTTACGTATTTGCACTGTACTGGGACTTTTATTCAGTTGCCTGATCCCGCTTATTCATGGTGAAGTAACGTTGCTCGGACATCGTACCGATGTATCCGTATGGTGTATTGTATTGCTGGGGTTTGCCAATTCCATGATATGGGCAGGTATATGGCCGCTGGCGCTGGACGGCCTGGGACGGTTTATAAAAACGGGCGCATCGCTGCTGGTAATGGGATTGTGCGGCAATGCCATCCTCCCGTTGTTATATGGTTACTGGGCCGATAAATATGGCTTGCGGGCAGCCTACCTGGTATTGCTGCCCTGTTATGGATACCTGATCTTTTATGCTTTTTATGCCTATGGTATGAGGAGCTGGAAACGTAAAACCGGGATGGAGAAATGAAATACCTGAAGATATATAACGGCACGGTGCTTACACCGCAACGCACTATCAAAGATGGCTGCGTGATCATTGCAAATGGGATGATTGAAGAAGTAAGCGACAGGAATATAGAAGTTCCCGGCGCTATGGAAATAGATGCCCGTGGAAAATATATTGCGCCTGGTTTTATAGACATGCATGTGCATGGCGGCGGCGGGCATGATTTTATGGACAATACCCTGGAGGCGTTTTTGCAGATTGCAGCCACACATGCAAAGTATGGCACTACCTCCATGATGCCTACCACGCTGAGTTGCGACCAACAAGACCTGCTGGATACGCTCAGCATTTATGAGCAGGCGTGTAAACAAAACCATCAGGGCGCCGCTTTTGAAGGGCTGCATATTGAAGGCCCTTATTTTTCCATGCAACAAAAAGGAGCACAGGACCCGCGTTATATCCGTGACCCTGATCCTGCGGAATACATTGACATACTTTCCCGTTCCAATGCTGTAAAAAGGTGGAGCGCCGCGCCTGAATTACCCGGTGCGCTGGCATTCGGGAAGTATTTAACCAACAGGAATATTCTTGCTGCACTGGCTCACACGGATGCGGTGTATGAAGAAGTAGTAAAAGGATATGAAGCGGGGTTTACACATGCCACCCATTTTTACTCCTGTATGTCGGGCGTTTCGCGGCGTAACGCATTCCGCTATGCCGGTGTAATTGAAAGCGCTTACCTGCTGGAGGGCATGACGGTAGAGATCATTGCAGACGGCATTCATTTACCGGCTCCTTTACTGAAGCTGGTGTACAGGATCAAAGGCCCTGAACGTACCGCGCTGATCACGGATGCCATGCGTGCCGCCGCTATGCCTGAAGGACCTTCCGTATTGGGTAGTTATAAAAACGGGCTGGAGGTAGTGGTGGAAGATGGTGTAGCCAAACTGCCGGACCGCAGCGCTTTTGCAGGTAGCGTAGCTACTGCCGACCGGTTGGTGCGCAACATGGTGGAAATGGCGGAAGTGCCCCTCCGTGATGCGGTAAGGATGATGAGTGAAACACCGGCAACTATACTCGGCATACAAAACAGGAAGGGGACCCTGGTAAAAGGGAAAACCGCTGATGTTGTCATCTTTGACAGCAACATACACATCGATGCTACTATCGTAAACGGCAACATCGTGTACATGACGGAAGAAAGTTTTTCCGGTCATCTCATTTAAAAAAACAAACATGATAAAGGAATTTAAAGCAGGGCAGTTAACAGTGAAAATTTATCCGGAGCGAAGGACAATGGGCAATGCTGCTGCTACTATGATATTGGCCCGGCTCCGGCATTTGCTGGAGCGGCAGGAAGAAGTGAATATCATTTTCGCGGCAGCGCCTTCCCAGGATGAAATGCTGGCCGCATTGGTAAAGGAAAAAGGCATTGAATGGAGTCGTGTCAACGCTTTTCATATGGATGAATATACCGGCCTGCCGGCCGATGCGCCACAGGGATTTGGTAACTTTTTAAAACAACGGATCTTCGGTGTGCTGCCTTTCCGTACGGTAAATTATATAGATGGAAGCGGTTCCGAAGCAGCATGTGTAAAGTACGCCTGCCTGTTGCAAACCCATCCTGCCGATATAGTGTGTATGGGAATAGGAGAGAACGGGCACCTGGCTTTTAACGATCCGCCGGTGGCCGATTTTAATGATCCGCTGCAGGTGAAAATTGTAGCGCTGGATGAAGTATGCCGGCAACAACAGGTGAACGATGGTTGTTTTGCCACACTGGAAGCAGTACCCACACATGCGGTTACCTTAACCATTCCTTCCTTGCTACAGGCGCCCTCCGTTTTTTGCGTGGTGCCGGGTACAAGGAAAGCAATGGCCGTATACGATACCATTCACCAAAACATACAGCCACAGTATCCTTCCACCATTTTGCGGAATCACAGCGGGGCGGTGCTTTTCCTGGATGCGCAGAGCAGTGATCAGTTAAGCATTCAAAAAAACGGATGATGCGAAAACTGGAGGTACCCTTTATTCCATTGGATGGCAAGCCCGCGCCAGCCGCTATCAGTATGCTGCTCGACGGGTTACCACCGGTGCCCATCAGCTGTAACCCGTGGCCGCAATATGCCCACACGGTGAAGGCCGCGTTTTCCATGGCGCATAGTGCAGATGCGATCCTGCTGAAGTATTATGTGAAAGAAAGCCACCTGCTGGCTGCCGCTTCCACCAATGGGGATATTCATAAAGACAGCTGCGTGGAATTTTTTGTTGCCTGTGATGATAACGGGAATTATTATAACCTGGAGTTCAATTGTATCGGCTGGTGTAAGGCAGGCTTTGGATCGAGCCGTGATAACAGGGCGCCGCTGCCTGTTACCGCTACGGATCTTATTGCCACGGCTACGCAAATTACTTCAGCCGTAGCGAATGGCAGGAGGTCGTTTATATGGGAATTAACCGTGGTGATACCCGCTGCTGTATTTAGTTATCATCACATTGCCAGGCTCACCGCTATGAAAGTAAAAGGTAACTTTTACAAGTGCGGCGATGAAATGCCGGCCCCTCATTTTTTAACCTGGAACGATGTAAAGGCCGCTATGCCTGATTTTCATCGCCGGGAAGATTTTGCGGAGATATATTTTCTTTAATAATCATTTAAATTTACTCTCTTATCTTAGTTAACTATGAAAGCTGCACCGGAAAGATACCTTGCATTGGATGTGCTCAGGGGAATGACTATTGCTTTCATGATAATAGTGAATACACCCGGCAACTGGAGCGCCATTTATGCACCCTTGAAACATTCCGACTGGAACGGTTGTACCGTTACAGACCTCGTGTTCCCTTCCTTCCTTTTCGTGGTAGGGAACGCGCTCAGCTTTAGTATGAGGAAGTTGAACACCCTTTCCCATACTGTATTTGCTGGCAAGGTATTCCGGCGTACGCTTATCATTTTTATTATAGGGATATTGCTGGGCGTTTTCCCTTTTATACAGTTTGAAGAAGGGCATTATGTATGGAGAAGCCTGGCCGATACCAGGCTATGGGGCGTATTGCAACGGATCGCTGTTTGTTATTGCATTGCCGCGTTTATGATCCGTTACATGAGCAAACGCGCACTCGTTATCAGCAGTGTGTGCATATTATTGCTGTACTGGTGGGTGTTATATTATTTTGGTACGCCGCCGGAGCGTTATAGCATGGAAGGCAATGCGGTAGGGCGGTTAGACAGGCTTTACTTATCTCCCGGGAATATCTACAAGCATTATGGTTTTCCGTTTGATCCGCTGGGATTGCTCAGTACTTTCCCGGCGGTGGTGAATGTAATAGCCGGTTACCTCACGGGTAGTTTTGTGCAGCAGCATGGAAAACATAGCAGCGGTATCATGAAGCTGTTACTGGCAGGGGCATTGATGGTGGTGGCAGGGTTGGTATGGGATCCGTTTTTTTCCATTAATAAACCACTGTGGACCAGTTCCTATGTGTTGTATGCCACGGGTATTGTGCTGCTTGTACTTGCTGTGCTGATCACTGTTACAGAGGTATGGGCATTCCGTAAGTGGACGTATTTCTTTGAAGTATTCGGCAAAAACCCGCTGTTTATTTATATTATTGCCGCAGTAGTCATTGTATCGCTGGGTATTATACGCATCAACGGGGCATCCGTGAAAGGGATGATTTACAGGGAGGGTTTTACCAGTTGGCTATCTCCCAAAAATGCTTCCCTGCTGTTTGCTGTTGTTTATATGTTGATGATATGGCTGATCGGGTATGTAATGGACCGGCGAAAGATATATGTAAAAGTATAAACGTGTGAAAATGACATTTAATTGTTATCTTGGTTGAAGGCATCTTATAAAAGATGCTCTTCAAAGCGCGAAGCAGTGATCTATACTTATCCACGTACTAGCATTATATACCTATTCCTGGCGTTGCTGGCTGTGTGCATTAATGCACGGGCGCAACAGCAGCCTATCAGTCATCTCGGCATTGAGCGGGGGCTGTCTAATAATTCCGTTACCTGTATCCACAAGGACCGTTACGGCTTTATGTGGTTTGGTACTTACGACGGGTTAAACCGTTTCGATGGCTACAGCTTTAAAGTATCCCGGCAGCAACTGAAAGCGCCCAATTCCCTGGCGAATAACCGTATTGTTACCATTGCAGAAGATTCCACCGGTTACATGTGGGTGGGCACCAAGCATGGGGCCAACCGCCTCAATAACCCAACGGGTTTGTTTCAGCCGGTTTATTATCAGCCATGGAAAAAGCAGGATACCTTACCCGTGTTATCAGAAGTATATTCCATTGTTACCAACCGTAAAGGACAGGTATTCATGGGCACTTCCAGTCATGGTTTGCTTGTGTACCCGCGCAATAGTGTCCTGGCCAGGCAAATTCCGCTGGTAAACGGCGACACGGTGCTGTCGGGTAATGTGCCTGCTATTGTGAACGACGCCCATGGCCGTTGCTGGCTCATTGTACAAAACATAGGGCTTTGCCGCTATGATGAGGAAAAACAACAGATCACGGTAGTGAACCGGCAGCAGAAAAGAGGTAACTGTCTCCTGGCCGGTGTGAACGGGCAGTTATGGATGGGCACCGACGAAGGCGTATATAAATATGATCCTGCATCCAATACACTTTCACGTTCCCTGGAAGCTACGCGGCAGCAGGATAGTAAAGTGATCAGCTTAACAACAGATGCAAACCGGCAGCTGTGGGTATCTACCGATGGTGATGGTATTTTTGTAATACCCGCCGAAGGTGGCGCCGCCTGGCAGTTGCAAACCGGTAAGGATAAATCTTCCCTCACCAGCAATGCCGTTTACGCCGTGTATGAAGATGATGACCAGCGTAAATGGATTGGCACCCTGCGCGGGGGCGTGAATATTATCGATAAACAGAAGTCCCGCTTTACCACCATCAATCCTAATGCCTTGCCAGGTATTAGTCCTGCTGCCAATTTTGCTTTTTCATTTTGTGAAGATGATAATAAAGATATCTGGATAGGTACAGACGGCGCCGGTATTTCCGTGTGGAACCGCCGGCAGGACAGTTACACCGCGTTTGTTCACAAAACGGGTATCCCCGGCTCACTCAGTAATAATAACGTAACGAGTATTATAAAAGACCCCGATAATAATATATGGGTAGCCACTTTTGGCGGCGGCATAAACCGTTATAATAAGGCTACGCATACTTTTGAAAAATACCCGTGCAGCCTGAACGGGTATGAAGATAAGTTTGTGTGGAAGCTGTACCTCGATAGCCAGAACACCCTGTGGGCCGGCACCTGCATGGGAGGCACCATTTACCGCTTCAATAGGGCTGCCAACCGTTTCGAATGCTTTGATCCCGGCCTGCGCGATATTATCACTATCTCGGAAGATAAAGCCGGCCAGCTTTGGCTGGGTACTTTCAACCGGCTGATAAAAGCGGATACCAAAAACCGGCAGCACCGGTATTATGATATGGATTTTAATGTCCGCGCTATTTATGAAGATAAAGCCGGTCATTTCTGGATTGGTACAGAAGGAGGGGGCCTGGTGAAGTTTGACCGTCAAACCGGCAAAAGCAGCACCATTGCTCAACAGGAAGGGTTGCCCAATAATGCGGTATTAAATATTGAGGAAGATAATAAAGGCAACCTGTGGATGAGCACCTATAACGGCATTGCCCGTTACAGCCCCGCCACCGGGCAATGTAAGAACTTTTATGAGTCGGATGGGTTACAGAGCAACCAGTTCAACTACAATGCTTCCTTGCGCCTGTCCACCGGGGAATTGCTTTTTGGCGGCATCAAAGGGTTTAATATTTTTGATCCCGCCGCCATTGAAGAGAAGAATGATTTTCCCGCACTGCTCATCGCCGGCCTGCGGATCTCCAATACGCCGTATGACCAGGAACAGCCACTCACCACTTTGCAGGAACTGGTGCTGCCATATGATAAGGCCGTTTTTTCGCTGGACTATGTAGCGCTGGAATATTCCTCCCCCGATAAGATCAGTTATGCATATTATATGGAGGGTTGGGATAACGACTGGAACTATGTGAATACACAGCGGACCGCCAATTATACGCGCCTGCATGAAGGCAGCTACCGTTTCCGTATAAAAAGCACCAATGCAGATGGGACCTGGAACCCGCAGGAGCGCATCATAAAAATAACTGTTTTGCCCCCCTGGTACCGCACCTGGCTGGCATATATAATATATGGACTGCTTACAGGCGGATTGTTGTATGCCTATCGTTTTTACCAGCAGCGCCAGGCCCGCCTGCAGTATGAAATAGAATTATCGCGCCTGCATGCGGAAAAGGAAAAGGAAGTGCATGAGAAGAGATTATCTTTCTTCACCAATGTATCTCATGAGTTCCGCACTCCGCTTACACTGATCATCAATCCTGTAAAGGAATTACTTTACAGCGACGGCCGCCAGATTGAAAGCAAGGACCTCACTATTGTATATCGTAATGCCCGCCGTTTGCTAAGCCTGGTTGACCAGTTGTTGTTGTTCAGGAAAGCCGACCAGGAAGAAGACCAGCTGAAAATTGTGCCGCTGGACCTGGCAGCTATCTGCCGCGAGGTATACCTCTGCTTCACTCACCAGGCCAGCGTAAAAAAGCTGCAGTTTGATTTCAGCTGCGATGTAGAACAGGTAATGGCGTATGCCGACCGGGAAAAAATAGAAGTAGCTTTATTTAACCTGCTGTCCAATGCTTTTAAATATACCCCCGACGGGGGCAGTATCCACTTCTCCCTGTCGGACACGGGGGAGGGTATCGTGATCCGTGTGGCCGACAGTGGCTGCGGTATTCCTGCGGAAGTAGGGAACCGGTTGTTTGAGCGCTTTTACCAGGTATCCGGAAAAGATACCACCCTGAAGAACGGCTTTGGCATTGGGTTATACCTGGTGAAACAGTTTATCCGGGCGCATAAAGGGACTGTAGCCTATGAAAGCGAACCGGGAAGCGGCACCACTTTTACCATTACGCTGAAAAAAGGGAAGGAGCACCTGCACGGCTATACGGTTTATGAGGAAACCGCCGGCATGGAAACCTTGCTGGAAGAGCTGGTGGAAGAAGACGACCTCGCGCTGATGGAAGCGGAGGAAGCTGCCGCGGAAGATACGCTGGATGTATTGTTATCGCCCCGGCCAAGCATGCTTATTGTAGACGACAACGAGCAGATACGCGACTATATTAAAAGCATTTTCCGGGGCAGCTTCAATATCTACGAAGCCTCAGAAGGCGGTGAAGGCTACCAGCTGGCCAGTCGCCACCTGCCGGACATTATTATCAGCGATGTACTAATGGAGGGGCAAAGCGGTATTGAGTTATGCCGGCAGATCAAGTCGGACCCGGCGCTGGGGCATATCCCGGTGGTATTGCTTACTGCCAGTTCTTCCCCGGAAATAAAACTGAAGGGCATCGAAGGCGGGGCAGACGATTACCTGAGCAAACCATTTGATAAAGAACTTTTTGTAGCGCGCATCACCAATATCATCCGCAGCCGGAATACCCTGCAGCAGTATTTTTATAAGGAAATCACGCTGAACACCGGCAACCAGAAAATATCGGCGGAATACAAGGAGTTCCTGCACCGCTGTATTGCCGTTACAGAAAAGCATCTTGATAACCCCGACTTTAACATCAAGCTGTTTGCTCTCGAAATAGGTATCAGTCACTCTACGCTTTATAAAAAGGTGAAATCCATTTCAGGACATTCCGTCAGCGAGTTTATCCGTTTCATCCGCTTAAGGAAGGCAGCCGAGCTCCTTATTAATACCGGTTGCAACGTAAACGAAGCGGCTTTCCAGGTAGGCTTTAACGATGTGAAGTATTTCCGCGAGCAATTTTGTAAAGTATTCGAGATGAACCCCTCGGCTTATATCCGGAAGTACCGCAAGAAATTCTCCGGTGCGAAGGTGGTCTGACTCCGGATTATGATGATTTCGCTGATTACGCTGATTTGATTACTTTGGATTTAAAATGATTTGGGGAGATTTAAGCGGATACTTTCGCCTGAATCTCCCCAAATCTTTTTAAAATCATTACAAAATCAAATCAGCGTAATCAGCGAAATCATCATAATCCAGAGTCAGACAAAATCCGCATTCCTGATCTCTCCCCCTAAATAGGCGAATCTCTCCCCCTTGTTTCAGGATGAATCATCCGAATTTTACCCCTGTCAACCAATGTAATGCGTGGCATACGGCTACCGTCATTCTCAAAAGTAATACCCAACGTTATGAAAAAAAGCTACTGTAGTGTGCGGTCTTTTTTACGGATAACATATGTTGTCCTATTGTCCCTGACCTCATTGCCACTTTTTACCTTTGCTGCCGTTAAACCGGCCGGCGTTATCATTACCGGTAAGGTAACTGATGAAAAGGGGAATGCCCTGATAGGCACCACCATTGTGGTGGAGGGTACCCAGAAATCCACCTCTGCTGATGCGGATGGTAATTACCGGATAGATGTGCCCGATGGCCGGCGGATGCTGGTATTTTCCTGTATCGGGTATATTACCAGGAAGGTGCCGCTGGGCAGCGGGTCTGTATTGAACGTAAAAATGCAACCCGATGAAAAGAACCTGGGCGAGGTGATAGTGGTGGGCTACGGGGTGCAGAAAAAAGTGACCGTTACCGGCGCGGTAGCGTCTATCGGCACCAAAGAACTGCTGCAATCGCCCGTTGCCAACGTATCCAATATGCTGGTAGGGCGTTTACCCGGCCTGATAGCTGTACAGCGCAGCGGAGAACCCGGCCAGGATGGTTCCAGCCTGAAGATCCGCGGTATCGGTACCCTGGATGCCGGCTCCGGTTCTGATCCGCTTATCATGGTAGATGGTATTGAACGTTCCAACATCAACCAGATAGATCCCAACGAAATAGAAACCATCAATATCCTGAAAGATGCTTCTTCTACCGCTGTATACGGGGTGAGGGGCGCCAACGGCGTTATCCTGATCACCACCCGCCGCGGTAAACTGGGACCTCCTAAGCTGAGTTTAACCTCTAACCTGGGCCGGCAAAGTCCCACACAGCTGCCCAAAATGGTGAGCAGCTATGAATACGCCCTGCTGAAAAATGAGGCGCTGAATAACGACGGCAAGGAGCCTTACTTCACCGAAGAGGACCTGGAATTATTCAAATCCGGGAAAGACCCGGTGTTCCATCCCAGCGTAGACTGGTTTGATGTGATGCTGAAACCTTACTCTTTGCAGTCGCAGCACAACCTGAACATCAGTGGCGGCACCCAGCTGGCGCGGTACTTTATTTCAGGCGGCTATTTTGATCAGAACGGGGCATACCGGTATGCCGACTATAACCCCGAGTTCAGCGCCAATCCAAAATACAAACGGTATAACTTCCGCTCCAACTTCGATTTTGATGTAACGCCTTTGTTTACCGTAAAGGTAAATCTCGGGGGACAGGTGGAAAACCAGAACTACCCGGCCAAATCCGCCGGCGATATTTTCTTCGATGTACTTTCCGCTAACCCCTTCAGCAGCCCGGGCATTGTGGATGGCAAGCTGGTAACCATTTCCGGGGCAGTAAACGCCAGGAACCCGCTGCTTACCATGCTCAATGCAGGCTACCAGCAGTTGTTCAAAAGCAATGTAAATTCTTCCGTGATCCTGAATCATAAACTGGATTTTATTACTGCCGGGTTATCCGCCCGCGGTACCATTGCGTACGACAGCTGGTACAGCCACTCCGTGCGGCGTTCCAAAAACAACGTGACCTACCTTGCTGTGAAGGACCCTGCTAATGCGGGTAATGTTTTGTATGTGCCGCAGGGGGAGGAAACCACGCTTGGCTTCAGCGAGGGATATGATAAGCGTCGCAAAATATATGGTGAACTGGCATTGGATTACAACCGCACCTTTGGTGCGCATAATGTAACGGGGTTGTTGCTTTATAATCAAAGCAAGGCTTATGCGCCGAGTCTTACCTATAAAGTACCTAATGCCTACCTGGGCATGGCCGGTCGTGTTACCTACAATTACAAAAGCCGCTACCTGGTAGAGTTTAACATGGGGTATAACGGTTCGGAGAACTTCCCCGAGGGTAGCCGCTTTGGCTGGTTCCCGGCTTATTCGCTGGGTTGGGTAGCTTCCGATGAACCTTTCTTCCCGAAAAATAAATATCTCACTTTCCTGAAAATAAGAGGTTCTTATGGAGAAGTAGGTAATGATAAGCTGTCTGATATTTTCAATGGTGGCTCACGCTTCCTGTACCTGCCTTCTGCTTTCGCATATGGCGGTGGATATAATTTCGGAGAGGTGGGTTCCTCTTACCAGTGGTATGGCGGTTCCTACGAAGGTAAACTTGGCAACCCTGATGTTACCTGGGAAAGGGCGAAGAAATCGAATATTGGTCTTGAGATGAAGTTGTTCGATAACCGCTTTTCTTTCACCGGTGATTATTTCCGGGAGAAGCGTAATAATATCCTGGCCATGCGTGGCGCGGTGCCTGGTATTGTGGGGGTGAGCGACCTGCCGGCCTATAACCTGGGCAGGGTTAGTAACAGTGGTTTTGAAATGGAAGCGGGGTATAATGATCATGTGGGCAAGGTGAATTACTGGCTGAAGGCGAACTATTCTTTTGCCCGTAACAAGATAGAATTTAAAGATGAGGCGCCGCGTTCCTATCCATATCAGAATGAAACCGGTAACCCGGTGGGACAGTACTTTGGCCTGGTGGCAGAACGATTGTTCAACAGCTGGGAAGAGATCAATGATGCAAAAAGACCGCAATCGTCTTACGCACCCGGTGTAAATGGCCGTGATGCTTTGCAGCCGGGCGATATCCGCTATAAAGATGTGAACGGGGACGGCATCATAAATAACGACGACCAGATGCCCATAGGCTACTCCCAGTTCCCGCAGATCATTTATGGTTTTTCTTTTGGCGGGTCCTTTAAAGGATTTGATGCTTCCCTGTTGTTCCAGGGCGCAGGCAGGGCGTCGGTATACCTGGAGCAAATGGCGGCATGGCCTTTTGATACCGACTGGCGCAATGCGATGACCGTTCACCTGGAACGGTGGACGGAAGAAAGGTATAAGGCGGGTGAGAAGATCACTTTCCCGCGGTTGTCGCAAAGCCCTGCCGGCAACAACTATCAGCGTTCCAGCTACTGGCTGAAAGATGCCAGTTATGTGCGGTTGAAGAACGTGGAGATCGGCTACACATTTACCGAAGGTATTTTAAAACGTGCAAAGATCGGCAGCATACGGGTATATGCCAATGGCATGAACCTGGTTACCTGGTCGTCGCTCAAAACCTATGACCCCGAGGCGCCGGATGGCCGCGGGCAGTTTTATCCGCAGCAAAAAGTGTATAACGTAGGGTTGAATCTGCAGTTCTAAAAAAACAAACTATGCAACAAGTAAAATACTATATCATATTAAGCCTGCTGTTGGGCGCTTTCTTTTCCTGCAAAAGGGATTTCCTGGAGAAACCGCCATCCGTGGATATTACAGAGGATACTATTTTCTCGAAGATCAGGAATGCAGAAACATTTTTGTACGATGTATATGGCAACAGTATGCCTTCGGGTTTGCCAACCGGGTGGAGCAATACCAGCAGCGGCGGCATCGTAGCCGGCGTACTGGCGGCTGCCTGTGATGAAGGAGATATTGCCGACAGCTGGCCGGGCGCCAACCGTTTCAACGAAGGGCAATGGAATGCCAACGACAACCCGGAAGATGATTTCAGTACGCATTATAAAGCCATCCGCAAGGCCAATATTTTTATGGAGCGTATAGACGGCGTGCCGGATGCCAGCGGGGAATACAAAACGCAGTTAAAAGCCGAAGCCCGTTTCCTGCGCGCCCTGCAATATTTTGAACTGGTAAAGCGCTACGGCGGCGTGCCTATTATAGACAGGCGTTTGTTGAACAGCGATAACCTGAAGCTGCCGCGTAATAAACTGGAAGAGTGTATCAATTTTATTGTAGCTGATTGTGATGCGGCCGTTACCGCCCTGCCTGCTGCACAGGAAGGTTTTCTGCGGGGCCGTATCAGCAAGGGCGCGGTGTTGGCGCTGAAGTCGCGGGCGCTGTTATATGCAGCAAGTCCTTTGTTCAACAGCGCTACTGCTTATGTAGCCACTACCGATGCCACGGAAACGCTGGTAGGCTATCATAACTATGATGCCGCCCGCTGGCAGAAAGCAGCGGATGCCGCCAAAGCAGTGCTGGACTGGGCGCCCATCGGCAGTTGCCGCCTGATCACCGAGTTTGGAGCCGATAAGAACTATGAATACGCATGGTCGCAACCGGATAATGCAGAGATCATCCTGGCCAATAAATCCAACGGGTGGTGGGGTATTTACAGCGACTACTTCAATTTTACCATGCCGGTAAATATTTATGGAGGATGGTATGGTATTTCTGTGCCGATGAACTTTGTAAAACTGTATGAGAAGAAAACCGGCGGCGCCCAAACCTGGCCACAGTCGGGCGATAACGCCAACGCCATGTACGCTTCGCTGGACCCCCGCTTTGCGCAATCCATAGGGTATAACGGGGCTAACTGGAACAGTGAAGTAGGCGCCGTGCAGATGTATATCAAACCGGATGGAAAGCCGGCGCTGCATGGCGGCGACCGTGGCGGCGGACAATGGATGCACAAATTCCTGCCCCGCAACGTTACCTGGTCCAGTTACGGCGCTACTATTAACTGGCCGGTGTTCCGCCTCGCAGAATTTTACCTCAACTATGCTGAAGCACTGAATGAAGCACAGGGGCCTGTTGCAGAAGTATATACCGCCGTGAATGCCATCCGCGCCCGTTCAGGTATGCCTGCACTTTCCGGCAAATCAAAAGATGAAATGAGAATGGCTATACGGAATGAGCGGGCAATAGAACTGGCATTTGAAGAACACCGCTACTGGGATGTACGCCGCTGGAAAATTGCCGGTGATGAAGGGGTGATGAACGGGAAGATGTATGGGTTGAGATTAAAGCCTATAGACGGCAGCAGCGAATTTCATTTCGAACAGGTAGTGTTTGAACAAAGGGTATGGAATGATAAGATGTACCTGTATCCATTTCCCAATACGGAAATATACAAGCAATACATGGTGCAAAACCCGGGCTGGTGAGTGTCCTGATCGTAAAATTCAAATCTGAAAAAAATGAACTGTATATATAAATTAAGAACAACAGCACTGCTAACGGTAACGGGCACACTTTTTTCCCTTGCCACATTAGCGCAACCTGCTACAGATTCTGTTCCCGTTACGGGAGATACCACGCTGCGGGTACCGGTGGCATATGGAGAGCAGCCATGGTGGAAGGTAACCGGGGCTTATGGAAGGGTGAATGGCGGCGTATTACGGAAGTCGGCCGCCGCAACGCTCAGTAATGGCCTTTACGGCCGTATTCCGGGGCTTACCATAATGCAGGGCAACGGCGAACCGGGTTATGATGCGCCTTCCATGGCCATACGCGGCCTTAGCTCTTACCGCGGTGCAGGGCTCCTTATTTTTGTGGATGGTTTTGAAAGTCCTTTTGACCAGCTGGCTGCGGATGAGATAGAAACCATCACCGTGCTGAAAGATGCTGCTGCCACCGCTATGTATGGTATCCGCGGCGCCAATGGCGTATTGCTGGTTACCACTAAAAGAGGCTTCAGCGGCAAGTCTAAAATATCTTTCCGCGCGCAAACAGGATTCCAGCGCCCGCAGCGGCTGCCGGAGTTCCTGGGATCATACGATTATGCCACGCTTTATAATGAAGCATTACGTAATGAAGGCAAAACCGATAAGTATTCCCCTGCCGACCTCGAGGCATATAAAAATGGAAACGATAAATACTTCCATCCCGATGTGAACTGGTATGATGAAGTGCTGAAGAAATCAGCGCCCATGTCGGAATACAACCTGAACCTTAGCGGGGGAAACAACAATGCCACTTATTTTGTGTCGCTGAATGTACTGAAGAATACAGGGCTGTATAAAAATACCGATTCAAAAAGGGAGGAAAATTCCAACGCGAACTTCCTGCGGTATAACTTCCGTTCCAATGTAGATATTAAAGTAACAAAGCGGTTAAGCGCTTCGCTGGACCTGGCTGGAAGGGTGGAAGACCGGAGCTATCCGGGTGCAGGCGCTCCTGAAATATGGAGCAATATGATGCTGATACCACCAAATGCGTTTCCCGTGCGTAACCCCGATAATTCATACGGAGGTACCTCTGTATATCGTGGCAATCCCGTGGGATTGGTGCTTGGTCGCGGTGTAGCCACCACGCATGCCCGCGCCTTGCAGGCCACCATGCGTTTCAGTTACAGCCTGGACCAGGTTACACCCGGCTTAAAGGCCGGAGCAGCAGTATCTTTCAATAACTGGTTCCAGGGCAACGACGATAAAACCAAACAGTTTGCCGTATTCCAGTTGCTGAAAAATCCTGGGGGCGATACCATCTATAATAAGTTTGGCGATAATACCACCATCGCGCAGAACGATGGGGTAAACGACCAGTGGAGACGCACCAATACCCAGTTCACCCTTACTTACAACCGCAGCTTCGGCGAGCATAGCATCGATGCCCTGGCGCTTTACCAGCAGGATGTGTATACCATTTCGGGCAACAACGTTCCCTATGCCCACCAGGGTACAGCGGGCCGGGTAACGTACGCGTATAAACGAAAATACATGGGTGAATTTTCCTTTGGCTATAACGGTTCCGAGAACTTCCCCAAAGGCAAACGCTTTGGCTTTTTCCCGGCAGTATCCGCAGGCTGGATCCTGTCTGAAGAACAATTCCTGCAACAGGCGCAGTGGATCAGCTTCCTGAAGCTGAGAGCGTCGTACGGGCAGGTTGGCAACGACCAGGTAGGAGGGCGCCGCTTTCCTTATAAGCAATATTATAACAGTGGCGCCGGTTATTATTTCGGTACCGACAACCGCTATGCCGGCGGGATGGATGAGGGGAGTCTTGCCAACCCGGACATCACCTGGGAAAAAGACCGCAGGGCCAACATCGGTATAGACGCTTCGCTGCTGCGCAACAGGGTAACCCTGGCACTCGACTTCTTCGATGAAAAAAGAAAAGATATCCTGGCCGAAAGATATGGCGCTATTCCCGGCTACATAGGCGTGGGATTGCCTGCGGAAAACGTAGGCAGCGTAAGGAACCGTGGCTTTGAATTGCAGCTGGGTTACCAAAGCGAAGTAAAACATAGCTTCAGTTATTTTGCTTCCGCTTCGGCTGCTTTTGTCCGTAACAAAATCCTGTATATGGCGGAAGCGCAGCAACCCTATGCTTATCTTAACCGCACAGGACAAAGCATAGGCCAGCCTTTCGGACTACAAGCCATCGGCTTCTTTAAAGATGAAGCCGACATCAGCGCCAGTCCCCAGCAGATCTTTGCACCGGTGAAACCCGGCGATATCAAGTATAAAGATCAGAACGGCGATAACATTATCGACATTTATGATGAAGTAGCCATTGGCAAACCGGTGTTACCGGAATGGACATTTGGTTTGCACCTGGGCGTACAATACAAAGGCTTTGACCTCGACGCATTTTTCCAGGGCGTTGCCAATCGCAGTGTGATGCTATCCGGTCCGTTGGTATGGGCTTTTGTGAACGATGCCAAAGCCGCGCCCATAGCCATGGGCAGGTGGACGCCCGAAACAGCGGCTACTGCTACCTATCCGCGGCTTACCACTGCCGCCAATGATAACAACTACCGCTCCACGGATTTCTGGCAACGCAACGGCAGCTTTGTAAAGCTGCGCAATATAGAACTTGGGTATACATTTCCCGCATCATTGTTGTCGCATATCAGGATGCAACAGCTACGAATATACGTAAATGCCGTGAATGTATTTTCATTGGATCATATTCATTTTGCAGATCCTGAAACGTTAAGCGGGTATCCTGCTATGCGCTCTGTGAACGCCGGTGTACGGGTACAATTATGATCATCATCTCAACAAAAAATTTCAATGTTATGAAATATAGGTTTTGGTTATTTCTTACAGGAGTGATTACTATCATTTCAGCTTCCTGTAAGAAAGATTTCCTGGACAGGCAGATCAGCACGGAGCTTACCAAAGATGAAGTGTTTTCATCGTATGCCCGTACCCGTGATTTCCTGATAGGCACCTACGCTTATCTCCCAGATGGCTTTAACCGGCTGGATAATGCCATGCTGGACGCTGCTACAGACGATGCAGAGTTTACCTGGGAAGGCAGCGCCATTCAACGTTATAATAACGGCAGCTGGAATCCGTACATCAACCCGGACGATAAATGGAATACCACTTACACGGCTATACGCCGTACCAACCTTTACCTGGAGCAATCCGGTAATGTGGATCTCAATATGTATAAGCTCAATCCCGACGCTACTGCACAGCAAACCTACCGCAATATGACGGCCGACCTGGAGCGCTGGCGTTATGAGAACCGTTTCCTGCGTGCTTACTTTTATTTTGAACTGGTAACCCGCTATGGTGGTGTACCGCTTATTACCAAAACACTGGGATTATCAGACAGCCTTAACCTGCCACGGAACTCCTATGATGAATGCGTACAGTTCATTGTTGCCGAATGTGATTCCGCAGCAACGCACCTGGGCGCAACAGTAGCCGATAACGACCTGGGCAGGGCTACCAGAGGAGCTGCACTGGCACTGAAAAGCCGCATGCTGCTTTACTATGCAAGTGATCTGAATAATAAAGGACATGTAAAAGAACGGTGGATAGCAGCGGCGAAAGCGGCCAAAGAAGTGATTGATCTGAATGCATACCAGCTGGAGGGTGATTACCGTGGATTGTTCCGCAGTACTACCAGCAAAGAGATCATTTTTGCGCACCGGTATGCTGCCGGTAACAGTTTTGAACGCGCCAATTATCCCATTGGGTACGATGGCGGGAGCAGTGGTACCACACCCACCCAGAACCTCGTAGATACCTACGAGATGACCGATGGTAGCGCCTTTAACTGGAATAACCCGGATCATGTACAGCAACCATACAGCAACCGTGATCCACGTTTAGCCATGACCGTGATCCTTAATAATTCACAATGGAAAGGCCGCGCTGTGGAAGCCTTCACCGGTGGCCGTGAAGGAGCGGGGGTAGACCGGGCTACGAAAACCGGCTACTACCTGGAGAAATATGTGGATGAAAACCTGGACCTGTTGCTGAACAAAACCAGTGTGCACACCTGGATCTTATTCCGCCTGGGTGAAATATATCTCAACTATGCGGAAGCCATGAATGAGGCCTATGGTCCGGACCAGGATCCGCAGGGCTTTGGCTTAACTGCTATCCAGGCCGTGAATAAAGTGCGCGACCGCGCTTCTGTGAAGATGCCGTTATTGCAGGCAGGGCAATGGAATACGGCCACATTGCGCAATAAACTGCGCAATGAAAGAAGGGTAGAACTGGCATTTGAAGAACACCGCTATTGGGATGTACGTCGCTGGGAACTGGGTGTAACTTTGTTTAACTCACCCGTATATGGTGTGAAAATAACCCGTATCAATGCCACTACGTTTAAGTATGAGAAGGTGGAAGTGGAAGGAAGGGTATTCCAGCCAAAGATGTACTGGTACCCGGTGCCGCAGGCGGAGAAAATGAAGTCGCCCGCGCTTACGCAAACGCCGGGCTGGTAGTTGTACGGGATCATGAATATTTAAAAGAGAACTGACATGAATATCAGAAAGGTTTTCCGGGGCGCTGTGATATGCGCCCTGGGATTAAGTTTGCACGCCGGCGCCGCTACGCCCCGCACTTATTATATAGATGCGCTGATGGGGAAAGACGCCAATAACGGATTATCGGAACAACAACCCTGGCGCAGTTTGGAGCGGGTGAACCGCCAGGTTTTTGAACCGGGCGATCAGATCCGTTTCCGCTCGGGCCGCATTTATGAAGGACAACTGAAGCCGCAGGGTAGCGGCCATGCAAAGCAGCTGATCACCATTGATCATTATGGGGAAGGATACAAGCCCCGCATACAGGGTAATGGCGTTATGCCTGCAGCGCTGTATTTACGGAATGCAGAAGGCTGGGAGATCCGCAACCTGGATATTTCCAATTATGGAGCGGATACCAGGGCGCATCGTTCCGGTGTGCTGGTGCAGTTAACTGATTATGGTACTGCTTCCGCTATTTACCTGAAGCAACTGGATGTGCATGATGTGAATGGAAGTCTTGTTAAAAAAGAAGGTGGCGGCGCGGGGATCATTTTCAGTAATGGTGGCCGCCAAACCCGTTCCCGGTTCGACAGCATCCTGGTGGAGGATTGTACCATCAGGCGTTGCCAGCGGAACGGCATCCTGGTGAATGGGAATTGGTCCAGGGCCGACTGGTTCCCCAATGAACACGTGGTGATCCGTGGCAACCTGATAGAAGGGGTACCCGGCGACGGCATTGTGCCCACCGGCTGCAACGGCGTGCTGGTAGAGCATAATACCATGCGCGATTGCCCCCGCCTGTTGCCCGACAGTGAATCTGCCGCAGGCATATGGCCCTGGAGCTGTGATAATGCGCTTATCCAATACAACGAGGTAAGCGATCATAAAGCCCCTTGGGATGGACAGGGTTTTGACTCCGACTGGAACTGCAACAATACCGTGATCCAGTATAATTACAGTCATGATAACGACGGTGGCTTTTTACTGGTATGCGACGATGGCAGCGCCCGCGCGCCGCAGAGCTGCGGTAACAGGGGAACCATTGTGCGGTACAATGTAAGCGTGAACGATGGGTTACGAACCATAGGAAAGCATGCCGGTTTTGCCCCTGTATTCCACATCACCGGTCCCGTAGTGAATACCCGCATTTACAATAATGTTATTTACCTGCCGGAAAGAGATATTAAGATGGATAGTACACTGGTGGAAATGGGCAACTGGTTTGGTTATGCAGACAGTACTTATTTCGCCAACAACATCTTCTACACAAATGGTACGGCAGACTACGTGATGAATCGAAGTAAACGTAATTTTTACAGCAACAATCTTTATTTCGGTACGCACCTTAACCGCCCGGCAGATAAGGCTGCTGTTACAAAAGATCCGCAGTTTAGTGCAACGCCATTGCCCGGTATGCAGGGGATGGATGCGCTGAAAGTATTCCAGCTGCAGCCGGGATCGCCCGCTTTGCGGAAAGGCATTGCATTACCGGATAACACCGCCCCGGACCTGTATGGGAACCCGGTACCGGCGCATCCGAATATAGGAGTAGATGGGAAATAGGGAAGTGAGATAAATGCATTTTATTTTTCACTATAAAAATTCCATTTATGAACACAAGTATGAAAATCCTATTGGCGCTTACCTGCGCAGTAACGCTTTCCTGTGGTAAGCAATCTGCCACCGGGGATCTGCAACCCGTTACACAGGAAAGAAAATCGGCTGTTGCAACTGCCGTTACCTGGGAAACGGTGCTGGACAATAGTTCATTTGCCAGCTATTCCGCATTTGAAGCAGCCTGGAACTACCTGTATCCATGGGGTTCCGATCATAACGGTACCGCACGTATGTACGGGAGCACGTCAGATCACAACCACATTTACCTGAATGGCGGCGTGCTTACCCTTAAAGCGGCGCGTATCAACTGGAATGAAGGGAACAGCAGCAGCGATCCTTATTTGCCTATTCATTATCACAGCGGGGCGGTGCATGCCAAGGCACAGGTGCTGATAAACGACCAGTTTCCCGACTGGGAAGTGAAGGGCGATTTCCAGGCGCCTTCTGTAGCCGGTTCCTGGCCTGCATTCTGGCTTACCGGTGTGAACAGCTGGCCGCCGGAAAGCGATATCCTGGAGTTTAAAGGAGACAGTACCAACTGGCAGAATACCTTCAGGACCTGGCAGGATGTATCCAGTATTTTAACGAATGTTTCCTCTCCCGGCAACTGGCATAACTACCGCGTGTGGATCACGAAAGTGAGTGCTACCGATGTGAATATCCATTATTATATAGATGGCGTGTGGAAAGGTATGCATACGGCTAATTTTGTGGGCAAGCCTATGTATATTATTATCAACCTGCAAATGGAAGGATCCAGTGGTAGCAGCGGTCCTTCAGGGGATACCTACTACAATGCGAAAAATATTTATGTAGGGCGTAACAGGGTGTCGTAATAATAAAAAGATGAAATCCCATATGCCCGTTACGGCATATGGGATTTTTAGTTATCGTTTTGCAGTATCCACTAATACCATCACATCATATAGGCAGCCCCGTTTTTTACCAATGAAATACTCATTTGAGTTAAGTAATTCCTCAATCAGGTTACACCTGCTTTATGCTCTTTGCGCACCTTTGCCATAACAAAAAACAGGATTTATGAATATCGTTATTACAGGTTCTTTAGGAAACATAGGAAAACCTTTAACCCAAGAATTGGTACAGAAAGGGCATAATGTAACTGTTATCAGCAGGAAAGCGGAAAAGGAAAATGAAATTGTAGCATTGGGCGCGCGGGCAGCTATAGGCAACATACAGGATGTAGATTTTTTATCGGCTACCTTCAGAGGGGCCGATGTTGTTTACCTGATGGAGTCATGGGAAGGCATTGGCAGCATATTCGACAAGGAGATGGATTTTGTGGCTGCTTTCAGTAACATCGGGAATAATTACAAGCAGGCGGTGGAAGCATCCGGTGTAAAACGCATTGTACACCTGAGCAGTATAGGCGCTCATACCGATAAAGGAACCGGCAGCCTTTTTCTTCACAACATGGTAGAAAATATCCTGCAACAATTACCCGGTGATGTTGCCATAAAGTTTATAAGGCCGGTTAGCTTTTATACCAACCTGTTCAGGTATATGGAAACCATCAGAAAGCAGGGGGCCATTATACAAAGCTATGGCGGTGATCAGAAAGAACCCTGGGCTTCGCCCCTGGATATTGCAGCTGTTGTTGCAGCAGAAATGGAAAAGCCTTTTAATGGCAGAACCGTGCATTATGTAGCCAGCGAAGAAGTGTCCCCCAACGAGATAGCAGCCATTATAGGCAGCGCCATCGGGAAGCCTGATCTGAAATGGCTGGTAATTCCGGGAGAACAGATGCTGGGAGGTATGCTGGAAGCAGGGATGAATGAATGGATTGCCGGAGGTTTCGTGGAAATGCAGGCTGCACAGGGAAGCGGCAGCTTATACACTGATTATTACCAAAACAGGCCTGTGATGGGCAAAGTGAAACTGGCTGATTTTGCAAAAGAATTTGCGCTCATCTATCATCAGTAAAAACAAACGGAAATGAAAAGAGCATTCATTACAGGAGCAAATAAAGGCATTGGTTTTGAAACTGCCCGGCAGTTGCTGCAACAGGGATATTACGTTTACATTGGCAGCCGTAATGCAGAAAATGGCCAGGTAGCTGTGGAACAACTCAAAGGTGAGGGATTCAATAATGTAATGGCCATACAACTGGATGTTACCGATTCAGCATCAGTAAAAGCCGCCCGTACTACTATAGGTAAAGAAACTGAAGTACTGGATGTGCTTATCAATAATGCCGGTGTGCTCGGCGGGTTCCCGCAGGCGGCACTGACATCAGGCCCTGAAGATTTCGACAACGTTTTCAATACCAATTTATATGGCGTAATAAGAGTTACACAATCATTTGTAGATTTGCTGCGGAAGTCCCCGCAACCGCGCATAGTCAATGTATCTTCCAGCGGATGCTCGCTCACCCTGCATTGCGATCCAACCTGGAAATATTATAGCCATAAAGCGGTGCTTTATAATACCTCCAAAGCGGCGCTTAATATGTATACCATCAACCTGGCCTATGAATTGCGCGACACGCCATTTAAAGTGAATGCGGTATGTCCTGGTTTTGTTGCCACCGATTTTAATAGTTACCGGGGAACAGGTACCGTACAGGAAGGCGGGGCCCGCATTGCCAAATATGCCATGATTGATAGCGATGGTCCAACCGGGAAGTTTATCAGTGAGGAACATAATCCTGAAACAGGAGAAACCCCCTGGTAATACATGATACATCTATTTCGTAAATTTGCATTATGAAAAGGGAAGAAAATACGTTGTATAAATTTGAATCATTATCCGACTTTCACCGGGTGTTTGGGCTGCAAAAGCCTTTACACCCCCTGATCAGTTTTATCGATATCAAAAACATGCATGCTCCGGGTGATCAATTCCCTCCTTCTATGGTACTCAACTTCTATAAGATTGCCTATAAAATGCATGTATGCGGGAAAGCCAGGTATGGGCAAAATTACTACGACTTTGGCGAAGGCGGATTAGTATTCACTGCGCCTAACCAGATATTTGAATCGCCGGATGATTCGGCGCATTCAGGGTATATATTGCTCGTACATCCCGATTTCTTTCTGTCTTATCCTTTGGCAAAAAAAATAAAGGAATATGGTTTCTTTTCCTATGCCGCCAATGAAGCATTGTATTTATCGGAAAAGGAAAAGGCAACTATTATGGCCATTTTTTCCATCATGGATGAGGAATTAAACAGCCGGATAGATGATTTTAGCCAGGATGTGATGATTTCGCAGATTGAATTATTGCTCAATTACAGCAACCGTTTTTATAAGCGTCAGTTCATTACAAGAAAAGCTGCAAACAGCAGCGTGTTACAAAAGCTGGAAGAAGTGCTGGAAGATTATTTCAATACCGGGAAACCATCATTGCAGGGGATTCCAACGGTGCAGTACCTTTCGGAACAATTGAACGTATCGGCAAGTTATTTAAGCGATATGCTGCGTTCCTATACCGGGCAAAATACGCAGCAGCATATCCATAACAAACTTATCGAAAAGGCGAAGGAGAAATTATCCACGTCGGGTTTATCTGTTTCGGAAATTGCTTACGAGCTGGGCTTTGAACATCCGCAGTCACTTAGCCGGTTGTTTAAAACGAAAACAAACCAGTCGCCTTTGGCGTTCAGGCAATCTTTTAACTGATGCTGCCTTTTTTTCAAAGGCTTTCCCGGGAGCATCTTTGAAATGACTTCGCCGCAGTAGGTATATCTCATTTTTTTTGAAAGTTTCCACTCAGTAGAATACAGCTATACTGTCCGGCTTCCAGTTGGTATCGTTGAGGTCCACCTCAATTCCGCTGGCAGTAGGTGGAAAAAGATTGCCTTTCAATACGGTGCGTTTACCGGTTTCAAACTTTACATCATTGATCACTTTACTGGCCAGCAGGTTGCCATTGGCGCCCCAGCACATGACTGTAATAGATGGAACTGTATAACTGCCCTGTAAAGGGAAATAAGCCTGTGTTTTAAAGCCCGGTTTACCCTGGTTGTATGCGGGTATCTGGAACCTGTAGCCGGTGTAGTTCGAGTAGGCGGTACCGTTAGCGGGGTTGCTTACTTCCCCTGTGGGGAAATTGAATACTCTAGGGATGCCTCCAAACCGGATGTCCATCCAGGTGGCATCCGCGGGCAGCGGATCCTGGATAATGAATTGCAGTCGCGCTACAATCCTGTCAAGCGATACTTTGGCATTTGCCGCTCCGTTGACCACCATTTCAAAGTGTGTGCTGAAGGCGTCGCTGCCAGGATATTTAAAGCCTGCATTGGTGATGTTGGGACGGTATTCATCCCCGGTGGCCAGTAAAGTAAATTTGTAGTTGCCGGGTGGTAGTGTATCCCTGATAATGCCAAAAGAAGCGTCGCCCACCTGTTGTACAATTACATGCTGTAAGGAGGCCTGTGCGCCTGTGCCGTACACTTTGTAATAAAGATATTTTACATGGCCGTCCAGGGAATCTTTTGCCAGCGATACCGCATCAGGTGCTTTTCTACCGAAGCTGTCAAGCTGCTGTGTAAAACTACCTGCATCAAATACAACGGGGAAGACAGTTTCATTGCCAGTGGCGGGCGCCGTATTGCCGGGGTTTGTGTGATCTTTGTTACAGGAAAGCAGCAGCATAGCTGCGGCAAGGCAGGTGAAGGAAGTAGTAGACATGGTTGAAGATTTTAGAAACTTAAGTTAGCTTTATCTTTCACCTTTTTTGATACTTGTAATAGTAAATTTTGAAGCAGGCATGTCTTTGTTGGTAGCTGGTTTCAGGTATTTGAAACTTGGTATGTGTACGTTTTTACAAACGCGCTCCGTTTTAGTAGTCCGGATTCCATACCTTTGAGAATATTAGTCAAACGTATAAACAGCAAATGCAGGAAATAAAAGATATACATCATCTTATTAAGCAGCACAACAAGCTGGGTATAAGGCTTAGCTCAAATGCAAACCATTATTTGCCTGCTGATGTATTGCAAAAGCTGCTTAAGCCGCACAAAATAGCATTCTATTTTTTTGTGTTTATGCAAAATGGTTCATCTACCTACAAGGTAGACTTACATGATATCACCATTACAAATGGCCAGCTTCTTTTTGTGTTACCCCATCAAATTGTTACACCGCCGCCTATAAAGAATAATATTGAATATTTTAAGATTGGTTTTGATGAGAACACGTTGGCATTGCTGCCGCAGCAATTTCCTTTTTTGGTGAATCCGCTGGATACGCAAACTATACATTTTGATGATGATGGAAAGCAACGGATAAGAAAGACTTTTGAAATTTTAAACCAGTTACTTCACAGGGAAGAGCAATACACAGATACAGCAATAATTCTGGCGCATTTGAACGCACTTTTAACAGAGTTTAACAGTGCCTATTTTAAAGATAAGGGGTGGGACAGGATTTCAAATACCAGGTTATCAAAATATATCGAATTTAAACTGGCTGTTGAGGAACACCTCACCGAAGAACACTCGGTGAATACAATTGCTGAAAAGCTGGCGCTGACAACGAGCAGTTTATACGGAATTGTAAAAGTATTTTCGGGAGTATCACCCAAAGAGTTTATCACCAATCGTTTGATGACAGAAGCACAACGAAAGCTGCATTACTCGAAACTTTCCGTAAAAGAACTGGCATATGAACTGGGGTTTAACGATCCTGATTATTTCTCCCGCCTTTTCAAAAAAAGTACAGGAAAAAGCATAAGTGAGTTTTTGGCAGATCAACAGGATTTGTCGGGTAAATAAAATGATTTGTCCATTCCAACCGGTCTTCCGCCGGCTATCTTTGTTCCGTTAGTTTAAAAACGGAAAAAATGAAAACAGCATTCATCACGGGAGCCAACAAAAGCATTGGCTTTGAAACAGCAAGACAATTACTGCATAATGGATTTTACGTTTACCTTGGAAGCCGGAACCTGGACAATGGGTTAAGGGCTGTTGAGCAGCTGAAATCCGAAGGTTTGACTAATGTGGAAGCCATTCAGATTGACGTAACCGATGATCATTCGGTAAAGGAGGCAAGATTGGAGATTGGTCTGAAAACAGGCGTTTTAGATGTACTTATTAACAATTCCGGTATTTCGGGTGCAAAGACCGACGGGAATGGAAATTATATCCCGCAAACCGCAACCGGCACGGGCGTTGATGTTTTTAAAGAAGTTTACGAGATCAATGTGTACGGTGTTATAAGAGTTACACAGGCGTTTCTGGATTTACTCAGAAAATCGGAAACGCCGAGGATTGTGATGGTAAGTTCCAGCCAGGGTTCTATCACGTTGCACAGCGATCCAACATATAAATACTACAACTTTAAAGGCGCAGTTTATCTCTCCTCAAAAGCTGCGTTGAATATGTATACCGTTAACCTGGCTTATGAATTGCGTGATACCCATTTTAAGGTTAATGCAGTGAGTCCGGGCTTTACCAAAACAGATTTCAACAACAACCGGGGAACAGGTACTGTTGAAGATGCAGGGAAACGAATTGTAAAATATGCGTTGATCGGGAACGAGGGGGCGACGGGTAAGTTCTTCTGTGAAGAAACCAATCCTCAAACCGGTGAAATTCCATGGTAACAACAAGGTAACTACCCACAGGGAGTAACAAGGTATTGCAGTATCATGGCGGCAATACCTGCCTGAACAATTTTGTAAGTTAAACATCCTGCATCAACGCGGATCTGCCGCCGTCTACCAGGTAAGTAGTACCTGATGAAAAGGCCGCATACCGGCTGGCCAGGAATACACACCAGCCGCCGATTTCTTCAGGCGTGCCCAGCTTTTTTACCGGGTGCAGGTTTTCCGTGCGTTTCCTTTCTTCCGCAGGTGAAGGAAATGAATTGAACCAGGTTTGATTGCCCGGCGTATCAATAAAACCGGGAGCAATGCCTACCGTGCGTATCTGTGGCGCCCATTCTATAGCAATACTGCGTACCAGCCCTGTAAGCGCGGCTTTGGCAATGTTGTAGGGAAAGCATCCCGGTATGGTGGAGAAAGCGTGGTTGGAAGTGATAATAATGATCACGCCGTTTCCTGTTTTTTCGAGATGCGGTTTGCAGGCCCTCGCAAGTTCCCAGTGCGATGCCAGGTTTAATTGGATATTCCGGTTCCAGTCATCTTCGGTGCAATTGGCGGCGCCGGTGAAAATATTGCTTCCCGCGCAGGAAATAACGATGTCTATACGTCCATGCCGCTGCGCTACTGTGTTCACAAAATCAGTAAGACTATCCTTGTCCGTTACATCCACAGCGGCGATCCCGGCGCCTCCGTTAATATCGCAGCCTTCCACCGTTGCACCGGCACGGGCCATCATTGCTGCAATGCCGGCGCCTATGCCCGATGCCGCACCTGTAACGATGGCCACTTTCTTTTCTAAGTTTATTTCAAGCGACATATTATCCGTTTAAGATTGTTTTTTGAAAGACAGGAGGATCATTATCCCCCCGAAAATTACAAATAAACCACCACTCCACAGGTTTGCTGTTGTAGCCGGATGTAACCAGCCATATAACAGCAAAAGTAAGCCGGTGAGCACGAAAAAAAGCCCGATGACAAACCTGAGATCAAGAAATTTATCTACCATAATATCAAAAGAATATAATGTTCAGCGCAAGCGTAAATATTAATACAGCTATTCCCAGCCACAAGGGGTTTTTATACCATCGCTGTCCGGGATCCTTTATCCTTTCTGTATAACTGTATACAAGCCCTTCCAGCTCCCGTTCCTGTTTGGGAGTGGTGAAAAGGCTTACCACCGCTGTAACGGTTAAGCAGGCCAGGAAAGAAATATAGGCAATGGTAAATGCCTGGCTGGTACCGGAATAAAAATCCGTATAGTGACAGATCCATCCTCCTTTTCCTTCCGCTACGGAAATACCATGTACAAAAGCCGCTGTAAGCGTACCGGCCAGCAGGCCCCAGAAAGCACCATGTCCCGTGGTCCTTTTCCAGAACATGCCGAGGAAGAAGGTGGCAAAAAGCGGCGCATTCACAAAACTGAATACAAGTTGCAACAGGTCCATGATACTGTTATAGCCCCTTGCCACATAAGCGGTGGCCACCGAAATAAGAATGCCTGCCACGGTAGTTATTTTCCCTACGTACAGGTAATGTTTTTCCGGGGCGTTCCTGCGGATATGCGACTGGTAAATGTCGAATGTCCATACCGTATTGAATGCGGTTACATTGCCGGCCATGCCACTCATAAAAGAGGCGATGAGTGCAGTAATGCCAACACCCAGCAACCCGTTTGGATAAAACTTTTTAAGCAGTAACGGCAGCACCATGTTATAATCTGTTTGCCCGCCTGCATTTACCGGAAGATCGAATCCCTGGAACTGCTGTTGAAGGGCCAGCAGAACGATACCTGGCAGGATAACGATCAGCGGCATGAATACTTTGGGGATGGTGGCAATCACCGGTGTACTTCTTGCTTCATTAATATTCCTGCTGATCATGGCGCGTTGTACCACCAGGAAATCCGTACACCAGTACCCAAAGGCCAATACAAAACCGAGTCCGAATACCATGCTTACAGCATCTACCCCCATCGGGTTTTTTGCGGGAGAAGAGAGCCCTTTCCATACATGTAATTTCGCATCTTCCACATGTTGTACAATCCCTTCCCATCCGCCGGCTTTATGAAGCGCCAGGAACACAAGCGGCGCAATTCCCAGCACGATCAGGAAAAACTGCACCACCTCATTGTATACCGCACTGGTGAGTCCTCCGAGCAAGAAATACACCAGCACGATCCCCGCTGCCAGCCAGATAGAAAAATCGAAATCCCATCCAAGCATTACCTGCATCAGCATGGCCAGTGCATACAACGATACACCGGACGAGAATACGGTCATACACGCAAA
>JBCNPS010000110.1:0-15474 GCA_039593235.1 Chitinophaga sp.
TATTCATGGACGCATCCTGTTTGGCGGGATGTTTAGGCTGTTCCGGCATTTGCAGCAGGATATTCCGTGCAATGACCATGATCATGGTATTTACAATTTGCTGGGCCATTTCCCGGTGATAAGGCTGCTGGTTTACCAGTTCGCGGATCAGCGCTTCTACCAATGCTTTTACCAGTGGTTTGTCATTTTTGTTTTTTAAGATACAACCCGGCATATGGTTATTATTCTGGAAAATAAACTCCAGTTGTTGTATCCAGTCTTTATGCTGATTTTGAAGATAGATGTTATTAAAGCGGATAAAGAAGAACTTGGTGGATTCGTGTACGTCAAACGAATGACAGTCCTGCGGCATTACCAGGAACATTTTCCCGGGACTGTATGGCAGCTGGTTCTTGTTCACACACTGCATGCCGCTGCCTTCCACGATATACACGAGTTCAAAAAAATTATGTTTATGCGGATCTATCGGGCATTCTGTACATTCCCGGTATTCGATCTCAAAAGGCTGGTATAAGTTCTCTTGTAACATACCTGCAAAAGTACAGAATGATCTTAAAAAAGTACAAATTATTTACCGGCTTCCACCATATCTTTGTCTTAATAAAATTTCATACAAATGGAAAATAACGCAATCGCATTCCTGTTGTTCCGGCTGGCTGTAGCCGCCAGTATGTTCGGCCACGGCCTGGTAAGGCTCCCCAAACTAAATGGCTTCAGCGCCTGGATGGTTAAGAGTTTTGAGAAATCCATGCTGCCGGATCTGATGGTGGTACCTTTCAGCTATGCCTTGCCTATCGCCGAATTTGTAATCGGGTTGCTGCTCCTGGTGGGCTTGTTTACCCGCGCTTCCCTTATTGCCGGCGGAGTGGTAATGGTGATCCTGGTATTTGGTACCGCCATGATAGAAAACTGGGATGCTTTACCTTCCCAGCTGATCCATGCCGCATTCTTCGCCATATTGCTGGTTTTTATCCAATACAACACTATTGCGGTTGATCGTCTTATAAAAAAATAATAGCAATAAAAGAAGAGACAGGTGTAATAATACCCTGTCTCTTTTTTAGCTATTATTTTTGGCTCATATAGCGTTTTTTTACCAGCGTATGTAAAGCCGCTATTTTATCAGGGTTCCCCAAAAAAGAAGGGAATACTTCCCGGATAAACCGGGGGATCTCAATAGCGTTACTCATTCCACGAACGCCGTTAATACTAAATTCCCAGGGGAATGCCCACGGAGTATAAGTTTCATAGTAAGAATGATACAAGGTCATCATTTCATTATGCCGATTTACCAGGATAAGGCTTTTGGTGAAGCTGGTAGTGCTGATGATATCTTCCATATTCAACAACATATTATTAAGCGACGCCGGATCAATGGTTTTTACACTGTCCACCATTGCCAGTAATTTTTTGAAATCGAGATTGTTCACATGGATATTTAACTTATTGTTATTGATATCCTGCTGTAACGCAAGAATATCGTTTTTGCATTGTGCATAATCCTCTCCTGTGAAATCCAATTGCTGAATGGTCGTTTTTTTTCCGGGTAATAACGGTATGTTACTAATAAAGTCAAGCACCGGCGCTTTATCAATAAATGTAACGGTATCCTGGCCGGGCAAGAGATTTACTGCTTTAAATCCTCCTTTAATTTTTCTAAACGTGAGTTTGTTGAAGCGCTGTTCATCGCATCCCTGGCTGCCATTGGCAAAGGCAATACTTTTGATCCCTGCCCTGCAAAAGTCCCTGATAACATCTTTATTGGCTTTCATCAGGGCTTTTCGCTTGCGGATATTATAAGTGTAAAGTGAATCCTTTTTGGCGCCGCATCTGATAATGAAATTATTTATATGGATATCGGAGATATCTTCAGGGCGTATAGGTAAAGTAAGATAGTGATTCCAGACATCCTCCTCTTCGTTCTGAACAAAAATTTCATTGCCGGATATTCCATATACCTTCTTACCGGCATCGCCAATTATATCCGGTGTAGTATCAACGCTATCTGTTGTATACATGCCTGCTGTAATGATCTGTTGGTCCGGTTTTAATTGTGTTATTTCGCCTTCCCCCAAAAGAAACAGGCTGGCATTTCTGCAAACTGCGTCGTAGTAAGTTGCTGTGGTGTTATAGTTGAATAATGGCTGTAACTGCTCATCCGCTTTTACAAACTGGTTATTATCCCTGCGGAAATAGAGGGCTGTATTGGCGGCATCTGTGTAAAAATTATTATAGTCCGGTAATGGTATCCAGTTGATCGTATCTTTCCTGCTATAAAAGATCATGTTTTCCTGGTTTGCCAGCAGGTAGTTTTTATAGATAGCCACATCATTTATAGCGGGCCTGCTTTTAGTGTCGGTTTTGGCATATTTATGCTGGTCCAGCGGTGTCGGTATCTTTTCCCAGGAGGAAGCGCCGGGGCGGTGTATCATGATAATATTCCACCCTGAGCCGGTTATACCTTCACGGTCCTGGTTAAAGAACAGCTGGGTATACCGTTGTCCGTTTCCCCATTGGGGCATGATCGTACCATCCCATGTAGCACCAAAATCGGTAGTATGAACCATGCCATTGCCGGCAACCGTTAGCCATGCTTCGCCATTATCCAGCCACGATGCTGCATCGGCCCAACCACTTTGGGGAAGCTCGACCACCGTCCAGTTTTTCCCGAAATCGGTGGTGCGGTAAATAATATCGTATTTGCCCCGGCTGCCGGGGAGGAAGCCTGAAATGAATCCTGTATCATGGTTAAAAAAAGTAGCGCGTTCAATATGCAGCCCGGTAAAAGGTTTGCCAGGCCGGTCCACATGCACAGATCTCCAGTAGCCACGGATAGAATCCGCCATGGCTATTTCGCCTCCTTTTGAGGTAACAATTAACTGTTCCTGTGGACTCACATCCAGTTTGAGAGCAACGCTATAAAGTGGCAGCCGGTTACCGGGAAGCTGGGCGGTAGCAGCAGCCGTTATGCAGGTAAAAATCAGTAACAGGTATAGCAACTTCATGGGATGGAGATATTGTATGTAATAAGGGAAAACTTATACAAATATGAGAAGAATCTTTTAATTCTTAATTTCACACAAAGCAACATCCAATGTCTGAAAGGAAAGCACGCCAGGAAGAAAGGATTATTTTTAACACCCTGCTGGATCAGTATATCTACCAGGGGTTGCCGGTAGACAGTATCGATGCGAAAACCGCTTTTACTATTCACAACCTGAAAAGCATCCATCATGAGCTGCCTTATACTTCTATCGTATACCGTACCAATTTCTTTTCTTTTGTTTTTGTGAAAGATGGCATCGGCCGCTATACTACCGATGAACAAACTTTTAACACTTCTCCCGGAACTATTTATTTTACTAACCCGGGGCATTTTAAGTCGTTCGAATGGCAGCAGCTCAATGATGTACACCTGGTTACACTCAGCGAATCTTTTCTCAAGGAAAATGTGCATCCGAAGATCTTCGAGGAATTTCCTTTTCTTCTTGCCGAAACTGTACCGCCCAGAACCCTGCAGCCGGAAGTGTTTGCGGAGTTTGAACAATTATACCTGCAGATAGAAAAGGAATATCTTTCTTCTTCCGCATACAGAACACGGATGATAGGTAACCTGTTTGTAGTGCTGCTGCTGAAAATCAAAGAATATTTCTGGGAAGATTATAACCCCATATATGAAGGTAACCGCAGTTCGCAGATCGTGAAGCAGTTTAAGAGGACCCTGGAGCAACATTACCGCGACCTGGTAAGCGGGAAAGCTGATAAGGTATTCAGGGTACAGGACTATGCCGATGCGCAGCACCTGCATCCCAATTACCTCAGCAACGTGATTAAAAGCAAAACAGGAAAACCCATAGGCACCTGGATTTCAGAGAAAACCATTACGGAAGCCCGCTCTTTACTGCAGCATTCCGCTGCCTCTGTTAAAGAAATTGCCAGCCAGCTGGGCTTTACAGAAGCTACCCATTTCAGTAATTATTTTAAGAAACAAACCGGCATTTCCCCTGTTCTTTACCGGAAACAGCATGCATCTTAGATATTTGTAACTATTAGTGTAATTCTTATACTTTTTGGGGCAACCGTTGCTTCATCTTTGTGTTATCAAATTAAAGCACAAAAACATGAGCACTTTAAAAGATAAGATCATCCTGGTTACCGGTTCTTCAAGAGGTATTGGCGCTGAAATTGCGCGTCAGCTGACGGCTGCAGGCGCAAAAGTAATTGTTAACTATGCAGGTGGTAAAGATGCAGCACTGCAGGTAGTAAACGACATTAAACAACAAGGCGGCGATGCCATTGCACTTCAGGCCGACGTAAGCAAAAGCAACGAGGTAAAAGCCCTCTTCGACGCAGCCATCGCACATTATGGCCGTATAGACGTACTGGTAAATAACGCCGGCGTAATGATCACCAAACTGATCAAAGATACCTCCGACGAAGACTTCTCCCGGCAGTTCGACATCAATGTAAAAGGTACCTTCAATACCATGAGGGAAGCAGCTACCCGCCTGGCAGATAACGGCAGCATTATTAACTTCTCCACTTCTGTAAATCGTATTATGCTGCCTGCCTATGCCACCTATGTAGCTACCAAAGCCGCCGTGGAGCAGCTCACCCGCGTATTCTCCAAAGAAGTAGGCGCAAGGGGTATTAATGTAAACTCCGTATCACCCGGCCCCACCGATACGGAATTATTTACCAATGGCAAATCGGAAGAACTGATTGCCCGGCTGGCATCCCTTTCCGCTTTTAACCGCATTGGCGAACCCGGTGATATTGCACGGGTAGTGGTATTCCTCGCCGGCGACGACGCCAAATGGATCAGCGCCCAGAACATCGGTGTAAATGGCGGTATGGCCTGATCATTAAGTATCCATCTCTCTAAAAAATAAATACAAATATCATGAACAGCTTAAAGCATAAAGTAGCGCTGATCACAGGATCTGCAAGAGGACTCGGTAAAGCCATTGCAGAACGTTACGCCGCCCTGGGGGCCGATATAGTAGTGAATTATTCAAAAGATAAGGCATCCGCAGATGAAGTAGTCAGCAACATCACCGCAATGGGTGCACGCGTAATTGCTGTACAGGCAGACGTTAGTAAAGTTGCCGACCTGGAAAAACTGTTTACCACAGCAAAAGATGCCTTTGGAAAAATTGATATTGTGGTAGCCAATGCAGGTATAGAAATGGTAGAAGTGCCGGTAACCCAATTCACGGAGGAACAGTTCGATAAAGTATTTTCCATCAATACAAAAGGAACTTACTTTACCATGCAACAAGCCGCAAAGCATGTAGAGAATAATGGCCGCATTATTTACATCGCTTCCAGCACCACGTCTTTCCCCGTACCCGGTATGGCCGTTTATGGCGGCAGTAAAACCACCCCGAGATACCTGGTAGATATTTTATCCAAAGAAATCGGACATAAAGGAATTACCGTAAATTCGATTATTCCATTTGCGGTAGATCATTCCGGTATTTTTACAGACCCCGCGGCTTATCCTGAACTGAGAAAACAATTACTGGATAGCTGCCCGATGGGAAGGCTTGCAGAAGTAGAAGATGTGGCCAACCTGGCAGAGTTTTTTGCAAGCGATTTGTCTTCTTTTGTTTCCGGCCAGCATCTGCTGGTAAACGGAGGCGCCACTAATTAAAAATCTATTGTTATGATACTTAAAGTACTCAACGCCGCCCTGATTATTTTTGCTGTATTTATGGGCCTGAAACAAGGCCTGGCTATGATTGGCCAGAAACCGGAAATGATCACCATGTTCAGCCGTTGGCATTTCAGCAAAACGGCCATCATCATCAGTGGAGTAGTTACGGTGTTGAGTGCTTTAATGATCCTGTACCCCAGAACATTTTTGCTTGGCAATTTCCTGATGGCAGCATCCATCCTGATGATCATCTGCTTTTCGTTGTACGGAAAAGATCTGAAGGGCGCAGCTATAGAAGTGCCTTTCTTTCTCCTGAATCTTGTTATCATCTATTTGCAACACCCGCTCGCAAAATGAAAACATTGCTATTGGTCATCATTGCCCTTTTCGCACAACAAAAAAATGGTACTATGAATACAGAGATACTCACCAATGCCACAGTGAAACAGGCTGTGAACGCTCTCCAGGCAAATGACAGCAAAGCATGGTTTGCTTTATTCACTGATAACGCAGCACTGTATGACGACGGGAATAAAATGGATTTTAAAGCATTCTGGCAAAAAGCAATTGGCCACGAACGCTTTACCAGCATCGACAAAGCAGAGAACAACGGACTGGATGTATATGGCCGCTTTCACAGCGATCAGTGGGGCGATTTCAAAACCTGTTTTAAGTTTCATATTAACAGGGACGGGAAGATTGACCGGCTGGATATAGGACAGGCGAAGTATTAAAAACAACAATCATTCAGGTAGCAGCACTTCAAAAAGTATTTTATATATAGTATCTGCAGCTGATTTTTTCAGGATGGTTATTTTGTCGCATAAAAATGACCGGTGGTAATTAAACCCGGAGAGGTTTACTCCGTTCATTTTATTGTGTGGTATATCTTTCACTATGGTCAGGTGGGGCGTTATTCTTTGTTGTTTACGTTTAAGCACGTTAAACAGTGACCTGTGCAGTTCCGTTATCGGGTAAGGATAACGGATCTTTAAAACAAGTGAATCTGAAGTATACCCATGCTTAAAAATATCGTATCCATCAAGCTCAATTTCGAAGCGGGATAACCCACACATTTCAACCGCTTTTTTTACCAGGTGAATGATTCCTGCATCCACTTCTTCGCTGGTCATTTTTAGCAAAGAAATATGTGCTTTTAAATAATGATCGCTTTGGGCGCCTGGGATCAGATCGTAAAGCTCGTGTTCCAGGAGTTTAACGTCGTCTGTTATGCTTTGCGGTGGGGAAATAATAATGGAATAGGTTGCCATTTTGGAGGGAATGGCGTCCAGGGGGAAAAGGGTCAACTGATCGGGGTTATGGTGACGTGGCATAGAGGGATAACAAAGTCGGGGTGGGAATGGTTTAGGCGGTTGTTTATCTTTTGTCTTTGAGATGAATTACAGGAGGCCGCCGGGTAGCTTTTTTTAAGTTGTAAACCTTACACAGGATTTGCGAGCTATGATGATGTCAGGACAAGACTGCTGGTGGTTACTGTATAGCTTCTCCCACGATAACCTATAGTATAATCTTTAATAACATTAAGATAAGCCATATATAAGCTATACTTATTAAAATATGGCTTATCTCTTTTTTGTTACCGGGTGGTGAGTCAATGTAGTCTGGAGCAGTAATAGTGATGGCATACATGAGTCCTTAACAGTAAAGGTATTATACCCTTTAGGGTATAATTGCGAATTTAAGAGTGATATTATACCCTAAAAGGTATAATTTACTTTTATTTTCATATTTTTATACCTAAAAGGGTATAAAATGAGTAGTCTATCCGAATTAATCAAAGCTAAACGTAAACAGCATGGTCTAACGCAGCATGACCTTGCACTGAAATCAGGGTTGGGGCTAAGATTGATACGGGAAATAGAGCAAGGGAAAACTACTATGAGAATGGACAAAGTGAACCAGCTATTGGCGTTGTTTGGAATGGAACTTATTCCGGGGACTAAAATATATGACAATGAGTGAGAGGGGGAAAGTTTTTACTATCGGGCATCATTTATATGCACGTACACGAATCCGTTAAATAAGAATGGCAGCAAACTGCTGCCATTCACATATTAAAGTTATCCGCAATATTTTAAGCTAAAACTAAAATCATAACTTATCTCATTATAGGTACCTACATTTTCCTGCCATCCTGTTTCTCTGTGACTAATCTCTACAATCTGACTTGTGTTCATACCTCTGAATTTATCGGCAACAACTTTCAGGGTGTCCAGCTCTGGTTGTGTTAATGGCCCATCTTTAGGGTCAAACACAATTTCTTCATCATTGTAAAATTTATCGCCTACATAGTCACCGAAATCTAATTCAGTTACCTGAGCATATCCTCTATTCACTACTGAATTATAAAGCCCTCCGTAATTTGTTGGTATAGGTCCTCTTTGGATTGCTTTATAAGTTATTCCGCTAATACTTGTACCGTATTTTTTGTAATGTCCGAAATCAGCATAAAACATTAATTTATTTAGTGCTGTAGTAAATGGTTGTAATTCCTTTGCAAAATAGCTAATCATAGTTCCGATTCTCTTTATACTGGGTGCCCTGAATCCATTGTAAATATTGGGCAATGAATTAGTAAAAAGTGAAAGCGCCAACTGATCCTCATCTACATATAAATTGCTCTCATGGAATTTTGAAATACTTTCGTGAACATCTAAATATTCTGAATACTCCCAGGAAGGCTTATTGATCTCTACAAGTTTTAAAAACTCATGAGGATCGGCGGATAACCGGATGTATCTCCCGATTGAGATGCTAGGCATTTCTCCTGATTCATAATTTCTATATACATTAATACCAAGACCAAGAATTTCACTCATCTTAGCAGCGGTGAGCCCATATTTTAACCTCGTTTGTTTTATTTCCTCAACAGAAGGAATACCATATTTTGACCGGTATTTATTGTGAACCTGGTTTATATTGAGCGCATCAATATCATCATCGGTAAATTCTTCTTTGCTGTCTTCACATACATAGTAATGGTATATAATATCGATTTTTTCCTTCCTGTACTCGAAGGTTCGGGGTTCTCTTTCTAACTTAACATTGCCGCCGGTAAATGGACTTTTTGTGATCATGATCTTGACTTTAAAGGGTATTTCATTGGAAACTCAGACCTGTGAAAAGAAATACAGATTACGCTGTTGCCAGGATTTCCTAAAGTGATTTTAATATATATTTCTACTTCGTTGTGCATTTTACCAAAGACCCACATTTGCGCTCCACCATTTAAATTATCATCTAAAGGACCCTGGCAATAATCCATTATCCCTATTTGCCTGATAATTTCTGTTCTTTGATTCGGAGTTAATTCTAATTCCAAAAGAGCTTGAGTGTTTTTGCCTCTGTCATTTCGATAGATGATGTGCCACATATTCAATTTGACATTAAAATCAGCTAAAAACCGGGCGATTTCATCTGGTGTAGCCATAATACGATCTAATTCATAACGCAAATCTACTACTATAAACCAGGTAAAACAACTAATTAGTTGTTTTTAACAATTGAATTACCAAATTTCAAGTAATCTGGAAATGTATATTTACCATACATAGATATAAGAATGTAGATCCTGCCATATATTTAATGGCAACTAATTAGTTGTTGTTAATGCTTAGGGAAACCGATTCAAAAACACCATTAAACTGGTTATGGCTATTGTGCAGGAGAATCCTGATCGGAGTGACGATAGAGAAATAAAAAAGCCAGCAATTTTGCTGACTTCTTACCCTGTAGCCTCAACAGGGATCGAACCTGTATCTAAAGTTTAGGAAACTTCTATTCTATCCATTGAACTATGAGGCCAGCACTTTTTTAACCCCAATCCGGGGATCGGGTGGCAAAAGTAAGGGTTTTAAATTAATATTTAAAGACTTTCTATATCTACTTTTCCACCGGCCGGGGCGTAGATGCTGTCAATTTCCTTCTTGAATTTCTCCAGGATTACTTTCCGTTTGGCCTTAAGGGTAGGGGTAAGCTCACCGCCGTCTACCGTCCATTCGTGGGGGAGGAGCAGGTATTTTTTTACCTGTTCTATATGGCTGAAGAACTGGTTGTACTTGTCTACCGCCTGTTTGTAGAGGTCCAGTACATCCGGGTTTTTTATGAGTTCTTCGTTGGAGGTGGCGGTAATTCCACGCTTCTGCGCCCAGTTGCGGAGGTTGCTGAAGGCAGGAACAATGAGTGCTGCCGTGAATTTGCGGTCTTCCCCAACAATCATGATCTGTTCAATGTAGGGCGACTCCTTAAATTTATTTTCGATAGGCTGTGGCGCCACAAATTTGCCACCGGAGGTTTTAAAGAGTTCCTTTTTCCGGTCGGTTATTTTAAGGAATTTATTGTCGATCATAACGCCGATATCGCCGGTATGGAACCAGCCGTCTTTAATGGCATCTGCCGTAAGATCAGGGCGTTTGTAGTAGCCAATGGTTACATTGGGGCCTTTACAAAGGATCTCTCCATCTTCGGCCAGCTTTACCTCTACACCGCTGATAATTGGGCCTACGGTGCCAAACATGCGGTCTTCCACATTGATACGGTTCACGCTGATCACGGGTGAAGTTTCAGTGAGGCCGTAACCTTCCATGATAGGGATGCCACCGGCAGTGAATATTTTCAGCAGGCGCACCTGGCAGGCGGCGGCGCCGTTTACAACAGCCTGGATATTACCTCCCAGGGCAGCGCGCCATTTACTGAAAACCAGTTTATTGGCCAGCCTCAGCTGGAAATTGTACCAGGCGCCCTGGTCTTTATTGATTTCATACCGTTTGCCAATATCTACCGCCCAAAAGAACAGGGCTCTTTTAATGCCTTTGAGTTCCAGGCCGGTAGTCATGATCTTTTCATATACTTTTTCCAGCAGGCGCGGCACGGTGGTAAAGATGGTGGGCTTTACCTCTTTCAGGTTGTCGCCAATGGTTTCCATGTTCTCTGCATAGTAAACCGGTACGCCGGTGCATAGATACAGGTAGGTAACCATTCTTTCAAATATGTGGTTCAATGGCAGAAAGCTAAGGGCTTTAGCCTCTTTGTTAACGGGCAGGTAGGGCTGGCAGGCCAGTACATTGCTCATGATGTTATGGTGACTGAGCATTACGCCCTTTGGTGTGCCGGTAGTACCTGAAGTATAAATGATGGTGACCAGTTCTTCCGGGGAGATATTTTTCTTCACCTCGTTAATCTGTTCAAAGTCGGCGGTATTGCCCATTTCAGGGATTTCCGACCAGTGGCGCGCGCCTTCTACTTTGTTAAAGGTGAATATTTCCCGGATGGTAGGGAATTTATCCCTCATGGCGGTAACCTTGTCCAGCAGGTCTTTGTCGCTTACAAAAAGAATACGCGCTTCCGCGTCATTCAGCACATAAGCCAGTTCTGTTTCACTGATGGTAGGATAAATGGGGGTGAGCACAGCGCCCAGTTGCTGGCATGCAAGGTCGGTAATGATCCATTCCGGCCTGTTGGGAGAAATGATGGCTATTTTATCTTTTTCCTCGTTCTTTTTAATGCCTGGCCGGATGCCGAGTTTGAGCAGGCCGGAGCTGAATTTAAGAGTGAGGTCCGCTACTTCTTTCGTACTATATTTTTTCCATTGCCCTTTTTCTTTGCCTGCCAGCATATCCTCTTTCGGATAATTGGTTAACTGGTATGCGATCACATCAAATAGTCGTTGCGGTTGGTCCATGCTGTTGTAATTTTGTTTTGGCTAAAATATCAGATACGTGTGTGTTCTTTTTGTTCTTTCAGCTTTTCATATTCTTCCAATGCATTCCCGAAGGAATCCTTGTGATAGGCATTAAAATATTGGAAAGCCAATGCAATACCCCATCCCAGCGCCGGCCATATGGGCCAGGGAGTACCATTCATTTTATCACTGTCTGTCAGAAACCATACTGCCCATAGTCCCAGGTTAACCACAAGATAAATGATCAGGTGGGACTTAAATCCAGCCCTGGCTTTTGCGATGCGCCAAAGTCGGTTATCTCTTTCTTGAGTTGTTTCCATGGAAGTAAGTTTTAGGTACTGGTGTTGTACTAAATTTAAGCATTTTATTGGCTTAATACAGAAAAAAACGGAAAAAACAGGCTTAGCGGTTAGCCCTGATATCGAAGGAGATGTTTACCTGTGAGTTGATGAGTTTGTCCTGTAAAGATTTATCCGCGCGATAGCTGATGCCCCATTGGGTGCGGTCTATATTGAAGTTGGCTATTGCAGTAATGAGGTCGTCTTTAAGTGTTACCCTGGCAGGGAAGGAGATATTTTTTGTGACGGATTTAAGGGTGAGGTTCCCTTTGATAATATGAGTGGCGTTCCTGAGTGTGAGTTCATCACCATCAGATGGATGAAATGGGGTTACTTCTGTTATTTCGAAAGTAGCAGCGGGATATTTTTTCACATCAAAAAACATTTCTCCCTTTAGTTCAGTTTCCAGCTTGCGTTTCATAGCGGAATCAGCTGCCAGGTCAATATCCTGGAGGGAATGCATGTCAATAATAAACTGTCCGCCGGTAATGAGGCTGTCTTTTACGTATAATGCGCCGCCGGCCAGTTTCAGGGAGCCATGATGCTTACCGGTGGGCTTGGTGCCAATCCATTTCACCACGCTGGCAGCGGTATCCGGGAGATACGCGTTGCCGGTGCCTGCCTGCACCGTTTGTGCATCAGTGATCCTGGCCTTATCGGCTTTAGGCGCCTGTTCACATGCAAAGATGCCCCAGGCTATTACGAGCATTATACATAAACATCTTTTCATAAATACTTATATACTTTAAAACAAGCGCCCGGTTTGGAAGGGCGCTTGTTGATATATTCTTTATTCCGCCAGTTCCCGGTTGCCTACCCACACAAACCGTTTCACAATAAATTCCTGGTTGGTAAAGCTGGCATTACCGGCTGGGTTGCCACCGGTAACATGGAAGTCGGAAAAAGCAGCGTGCTGGTTTACCCAAATGAATCCTGTAAGATTAAAAGATACGGGAGTGAAAACGCTGTTCATTTCTTCCGTTATTTTTTCTTTGGCAGATGGATCTGTGGTATAAGCCCCACAGGTAATGGCGCCGTATTTCTGTGCCATCTGTTTGGCAAGTTGTATACTGTGTGCAGTGTCCCTGGTTTTAATGATGAGGATTACCGGGCCGAAAAGTTCTTTTTCGTAGATGGAAGTATCGGCGCTGGTCACTTCTACAATAGTGGGAGCGCATACCCTGGCATTGGAGAACTCCTCATTCACTACCGGGGTACCTTCCAGGATCACTTTACCACCAAGGTGGCGCGCTTCTTTGGCACGTGCCAGGGTGCTGTCGTTTTGTATGGCGCCAAGGGTGCCGGCGCCCATTTTCGGGTGGTTTACCAAGCCTACCACTGCCTCCTTGAATTTTTGCACCACCTCATTGAAGGGTACCTGCCCGCCGGCAGTTTTGATGCCCTGTTCGGGGATGAAAAAGTTTTGCGGCGCAGTACACATCTGCCCGGAATATAAACTCACAGAAAATGCCAGGTTCTGAATAACCGCATCAAGGTCGGTAACACTGTCGAGGATCACTGAGTTCACACCGGCTTTTTCCGTGAATACCGTTTTGCCCGGTAATGATTCCACGTAGTTGCCAAAGGCGTTACCGCCTGTATAATCTATCAGTTTCACATCCGGATGCCCGCACAGGTCCTTGGCGATCAGGTGGTCTGAACTATCGGCTGCCAGCTGGCAGAGATGGGGATCATAGCCATTGTCGCGGAGCGATTGCTGGATGGCGCTTACAGCAATGGCAATAGGCAGCACGGCTTTCGGGTGGGGCTTCACAATCACCGGGTTGCCGGTGATCAGGTCGGCATATACGCCGGGAAGTGTATTCCACACCGGGAAGGTAGAGCAGCCAATCACTACGCCGGGGCCCTTGGGTATAGGTTTGAAGGTTTTATAAAGTTTAATGCTGGTTTTGCCCATCGGCTTCTCCCAGGTTAGTGAAGGAGGGTAACGCTGCAGTTCATGATAGCCGGTGGCGATGGCCTCCAATGCGCGGTCGCTGGCATGCGGACCTGAAGCCTGAAAACTCATCATAAAACTCTGGCCGGTGGTGTGCATGGTGGCGTTGGCAATATCAAAGAAGTAATCCTTTATCCTTTCCAGCGTTTCCGTAAGTATACCAGCTCTTTCTGATACCGGTACTTTTGCCCAGTTTTTACCGGCTTCGGTGGCTTTTTTTAACAGGTCGCCTACGGGAAAAACAGGGTAGGTAATGCCCAGGACCTCAAGTGTGTAGGGCGACATTTCCTCTCCGCTCCAGCCGGTTTCACCGGTTTGCAATAACTGTTTGAAGGGTTTTCCCAGCAATTGCTGATAGCTCTGTACGCCTTTTGCATGAGCCTCTTCGCCGTAAGCCTTGGGATGCTCCGGGTATTGCGAATAGAAAGTTCGTTCGTGGTTCGCCTTTACAGCATTGTCGATAATGTTTTGGTGTTTGTTAACGAGCATATTCAGATTTTGAGATTTACAATTTACGGATTTAGTCATTCAGTTGCTACAGCAACTAATTGGCCAAACCGGTAAATCAAAAAATATCTAAATACTAATACCCGGAATTGATCAGCGTAAACCTTCCATCGTTGTAATATTCATCAGGTTTCGGCTTTAACGGATTGCTGCGCTGAAATTTCAGGAAAGCATCATAATCGGTTTTGTGTAATCCTACCCACGCTTTGTAGCTGGCCTGGTTGGCACTCGGGCCAAACAGCCACTGGTTATACGATTCAAACATTCCCTCCCGTAACAGCTGACGCTGGTAATCGAAAAGGGCGTACGGATATTTCATGCCGTAAAAGTTGTACCAGTCCAGTATAAAACGGGTACGTACCATAATCAATGCGTCGGGATCTATTCCCCCGGTCACCACACTGATCTGCTTGCCCATACAGGCTTTATATGCTTCTACAAATTCGTTGCTGCCCTTTTTGCCTTTTTTGTCTTCAGGTAACGCGCTTTCGAAAAGGGAAGGATCGTTGAATAATTTTTTATAAGATTCCAATACAATATTCCTGATCTCCGCCGTGCGCGTAGTGAAACTTTCCATATTCATGAAGGTTTCACCATACAATATGCACCAAAGCGGGTTATTGCTGAAGTCGTATGTTTTGGTGGCATTGTAGTAGTTGCCTGGAAAACCAGGGTCCTGTTCAATGCCTTTGATCCAGCTGCGAAGCGCCCCGTCGTACATTTTGAAATTCATCAGCAGGGTGCCGTTATCATTATACAACTCCCCGCTGTTGGGAAACTTTTTGATGGCCCGCTCATACATACGTTGTGCGGTTTTCCATTCTTCCCTTCCCACGTAAATATTACCGGCAATCTGGAATACCTGTACATCTGCGTCCCTGCTGCTGAGCAGCGGTTCAATTATGGTCTTTGCTTTTACCAGGTCACCTTTCAGATAGTAAGTAAAACCCAGCTGTTTTTTAAATTCAAAATTGTCCGGTTCAAGCTGCAAAGCCTGGTTCAGTACCAGTACGGCATTGGAATAATCTCCGCTACGAATAAAGCCGGTGGCTGTGTTATACAACTCTTTGGCATCCTGTGCAACCGCAACCTGTGAAAATAAAACTCCCGCAACAAAAAGTGCTTTCAATAAAGAAGACCGTATGTTCATCCCTGTCTGTCGTTTGCTGTAAAAGTAAGGAAAATGGGGTAATGTGCCACCCATCAATCTGTAGGCGGGATAACAGGAGGAATATCTTCTTTATATTACCTTAAATTATCATTCGATTCCAGGATATCTTTATTAAAAAATATAATACCTACCCAGAAAACA
>JBCNPS010000111.1:0-15420 GCA_039593235.1 Chitinophaga sp.
TGGTGGTGCATCCCTGCGACAGCCAGGATCCGGAATGCGCGCACGGCGTGCGCCGCTTCGTGCAGCAGCAGAAGCTGCATGGGGTGATCCTCGGCCCGCGTGCATCCGAGTTGATGCCGATGTTTTTCCAGGACCCGTACGCTTCGCTGAATCCGCGGAAAACCATTGGGGCCGCTCTCCTGGAGCCAATGATGGTACATGGACTTTATGGTCCGGAACAACAGCGGAAGGCCAGGGTATTGGAATTATTGGAGAAGGTAAACCTGTTGCCGGAGCACTTTAGCCGTTATCCTCACGAATTTTCCGGCGGGCAGCGGCAGCGGGCGGTAATTGCCCGGGCGCTGGCGGTGGAACCATCTTTTATTATCTGCGATGAATCTGTAGCCGCGCTGGATGTGAGTGTACAGGCACAGGTGCTGAACCTGCTGATCCGGTTGCGGGAGGAACTGGGATTTACCTGCATCTTTATTTCGCACGATCTTTCCGTGGTGAGGTTTATCAGCGACCGGATGATGGTAATGCAAAAAGGGAAGATCGTGGAACAGGGGGCGGCCGACCAGGTGTATAATCACCCGGAAAATCCTTACACCCAACAACTGATAGCCGCTATTCCTAAAGGAATATAATATATAAATAGATGATTATTATTGTTTAAATATCATTTTTGATGATGTAGATAATAATCGGTAGCTTTGCACCTCTAAAAATTTATTCATACCGTAATATGAAACTATCACAGTTCAAATTCGATCTTCCTTTAAATCTGATCGCCCAGCACCCTACCAAGACAAGAGATGAATCACGCTTAATGGTGGTACATCGCAATACCGGAAAAATTGAGCACAAAGTATTCAAAGACATCCTTGGTTATTTTAACGATAAGGATGTAATGATTGTGAACAATACAAAGGTGTTTCCTGCAAGGTTATATGGCCGTAAAGAAAAAACAGGAGCAAAAATTGAAGTATTCCTGCTGCGTGAGCTGAACAAGCAGAACCGCCTGTGGGACGTAATTGTTGACCCGGCGCGTAAAATCCGTGTGGGTAACAAATTGTATTTTGGCGACGACGAAACGCTGGTAGCTGAAGTAATTGATAACACTACTTCGAGAGGCCGTACTATCCGTTTCTTATTCGAAGGTAATGATGAAGAGTTCAAACAGGTGCTTGATCAGCTGGGTGAAACGCCGTTACCTAAGTATATCAAACGTAAACCGGAAGATGAAGATAAGGAGCGTTACCAGACAGTGTATGCCAAGTATGAAGGCGCTGTGGCTGCACCTACTGCAGGCTTGCACTTCAGCCGTGAGTTGATCAAACGCCTGGAAATTAAAGGTGTTAAGTTTGCAGAAGTAACCCTGCACACTGGTTTGGGAACTTTCCGCCCTATTGAAGTGGAAGACCTGAGCAAGCACAAAATGGACGCGGAGTATTTTCATATTGAAGAACACGCCGTGAAAGTGGTAAACAAAGCAAAAGAAGAAAACCGCAAGATCTGCGCTATCGGAACTACTTCCGTGCGTGCCGTTGAATCTTCCGTAACTGCGCAAAACCACCTGAAAGCAGCTGAAGGATGGACTAACACATTCATTCACCCTCCGTATGATTTTGCTATTCCCAATGCGTTGGTAACTAACTTCCACCTGCCTAAAACCAGCCTGCTCATCATGACCTGCGCTTTTGCAGGATATGACCTGATCATGGAGGCTTATCAGCAGGCGATTAAAGAGAAATACCGTTTCTTCAGTTATGGCGATGCCATGCTGATCGTTTAATTACAAAGCATTTTTCGGGGATTTCCTTATCCAGTTATCTGGATAAGGAAATCCCCGATCTTTTTATATGGAATATAAAAAAGTGGCTATCATCGTTGCCGGCGGGTCCGGTACCCGGATGCAGAGCGCTGTTCCCAAACAGTTCCTCGAACTATCCGGTAAGCCTGTATTGTATCACACCATTGCTGCTTTTGCTGCGGCGTTTCCGGATATGGAAATTGTGCTGGTACTGCCTGAAGCCCATTTTACTTTTGCCAACCATCTCCTGCAGGCTTTTGATAAACTGCCGGACATCACTATTACAAAAGGCGGGGATACCCGTTTCCATTCTGTAAAGAACGGGCTACAGCTGGTAAAGCAACCTTCCGTGGTATTTGTGCACGACGGAGTGCGTCCGCTGGTATCCACTACGTTGATCCGTGCCTGTTATGAAGCCGCCCTGGCCCATGGCAGCGCTGTTCCAGTGATTGAAATGAAGGATAGTATCCGGGAGATATCGGCCGTTGGTAATGCCGCTGTGGACCGTGATCGTTTCAGGATTATCCAGACACCGCAAACTTTCCTCTCCGAATTGATCCTGCCAGCCTTTGAATTGCCCTATGATCCGTTATTTACGGATGAAGCCACCGTTGTGGAGCGCTTAGGACACCCCGTGTATTTGCTGCCGGGAGAAGAATCCAATATCAAGATTACCCGGCCACTCGATCTTGCGATTGCAGGTGTATTACTGAAAGAGCGGGAATAAGTACTTAACGATAACGGGCCTACGAAATGAATCTTCTAGTGAAGACTGCTGAATCCTAATGTTGCCGCCCTTGCAGTGTCAGCCAGTTTCACGTTGACAAGGATCTGCCTGTTGGTAAGCGTATCGCAGTTGGTATGATTTGCTGCACCGGAGAAAATTTCCCCCTGAATACTCACAAATTCAAAACTGATTTTTTGTTTGGTAAGCCATGCTGATACGGTATCACTGTTAGTGGTGAGCGCTTTGCCCCACGGATCATTACAAAGGGTTTCGTAATGTCTCATTGGCAGGGCTGTAACGGGAGGATCTTTGGTACAGGATATAATTAATAAAGCCGCTGTCAGTATAAAAGGGATTCGTTTCATAAATGGTTGTTGTGATATGAAAACGGACTGACAGCAGCGTTTGTTACAGGTATTAATTATTTAGCGGAAGCTGTTTCAGACAGCCCCTTATTTATTTTGGCCAGGATCTGGTGCGCTACATCCATCGCCTGGAATCCGTCAATAGCATTAACGGCTACGGGTTTATTTTGCAGGATGCTGTCGCGGAACATTTCCAGTTCCATGCGGATTGCATTGGATTGTTTTATTTCCGGGTTATCAATGGCGATTGTTTTCCGGCCGCTGTTGGTTTCAATATCCAGGGTGAATAAGCCTTCGTCTTCCGGTGTTTTGAGTTTGATGATCTCTGTTTTTTTATCGAGGAAGTCGATGCCTATATAAGCGTCTTTCTGGAAGAGGCGCATTTTGCGCATCTTTTTCAGGGAAATACGGCTGGAAGTAAGATTGGCCACACAGCCATTGCCAAATTCAATACGTACGTTGGCAATATCCGGCGTGTCGCTCATTACAGCCACGCCACTGGCAGAAATACGGCTCACAGTAGATTTCACGATACTCAGCACAATGTCGATATCATGAATCATGAGATCGAGGATAACACTCACATCAGTACCGCGGGGATTAAATTCTGCCAGGCGGTGTACTTCAATGAACATGGGCTTGAGGTCGTAGCCTTTAAGGGCAAGGTAAGCAGGATTAAATCTTTCCACATGGCCTACCTGGAATTTGATATTCGCTTCTTCCACCAGCTTCACCAGTGTTTTGGCTTCCTCCATGGTATTAGTCATGGGCTTTTCCACGAATATGTGTTTGCCGTTGCGGATGGCCAGTTCACATAATTTGAAGTGCAGGGTGGTAGGAGCCACAATATCAATGGCATCTACCGACTGTATCAATTCTTCCGCAGTAGTATACCGTGGAATATTATATTGCTCGGAGATACTGGCTGCATTCGCATTGTTCGGATCATAGAAGCCTATTACTTCTACGTCTTTCATAGTGGCCAGTTGAGAGAGGTGTATCTTACCTAAGTGTCCTACGCCGAAGAGTCCTATTTTGAGCATATGGAAAATGAATAAATATGTGCGAAAGTAAAACACATTTCGGGATTTATATCATCCCTTCTTCCGCAAGGCTGTAATACCCCGTTTCGGACACAATGATATGGTCCATTACCTGGATATCGAAGAGCATTCCCATATCTTTTATCCTGCTGGTGATCCGGAGATCTGCCTGGCTGGGGCGGAGGCTGCCGGAAGGATGATTATGGCAGAGCAATAACTTGGTAGCGCCTGTATCAAGCGCTTCCCTGAAAATAATGCGGGGATCTACTACGGTGCTGGTGATGCCGCCTGTACTGAGATGCCGGTAATGAAGCACTTTATTGGCATGACTGAGAAATAATACATGAAATGTTTCAAAGGGCTTATCTGCAAGCATGGGTTTAAAAAATAAGGCTGCGTCCGAACCACTGTTGATCACTGTTTTTTTATGAATGCTGCCTGCCTGCCGTCTACGGGCCAGTTCCATAGCGGCCAATACGGTAACGGCTTTTGCATAACCCACTCCGCGGAGATTTTGCAGCCTTTTTACATTTACTTTTCCCAGTTCGGCAAGATTATTATCGGCCAGCCTCAGAATTTCCTTTGCCAGTTCCAGGGCTGATTTGCTTTTATGCCCCGTATGAAGCAGAATGGCCAGTAATTCCGCGTCGCTTAAAGCGGCAGGGCCAATATTGGTTAGTTTTTCTCTGGGCTTTTCATTTTCAGGCCATTTGCGAATAGCCAGGTGGGGAGCCGGGTTAACATCAACAAACATATTTATTCCATTTATCCAAATATACGAACCTATCATGAACCTTTCTTTCCCTCCACCCACATTTTTCTCCCCTTATACAGCAGATCATTATAAAATCGTTATATTCGGTACCGATCGTTATGGGAATTTTTCGGGCTGCCTTATCTTTTTAAACGTTATGAAAATGTGATGTTTATAGTTGATTTTTAACAACTATGTAATTTGTATTTGAAAAAAAATCAGGCTGGTACACCCAAAAAATCCTAGTTTTGCAACCTCTTTTCCACTAGTATCTAGTATGCAACCTTCAGTAAAAATTTTCACAGGCAACAGTAATCCGGCATTGGCCGAGAAAATTGCCAAGAAATATGGCAAGGGTCTTAATGGCGGTCTTGGCAAAGTAAAAATTCAGAAATTCAGCGACGGCGAAATTCAGCCCGTATTCCTTGAAAGTATCCGGGGAGATTATGTTTTCCTGATCCAGGGAACCAGTGCTCCTTCAGATAACCTGCTGGAACTGCTGTTAATGATAGACGCGGCTAAACGTGCTTCTGCCGGCTACATTACCGCTGTAATTCCCTATTTCGGGTATGCACGTCAGGACAGAAAAGATAAGCCCCGTGTGGCTATCGGATCTAAACTGCTGGCAAATTTGCTTACTTCTGCAGGGGCTAACAGAGTGATAACCATGGATTTACATGCACCGCAGATCCAGGGTTTCTTTGATATCCCGGTAGATCACCTGGACAGTTCAGCTATTTTTATTCCTTATATAGAAAATTTAAGGCTGGAAAACCTTACCTTTGCGTCCCCTGACGTAGGAAGTACCAATAGGGTACGTGAAGTAGCGTCTTACTTTAATGCTGAGATGGTTATTTGCGACAAACATCGTAAACGTGCCAATGAAATAGCATCTATGGTAGTGATAGGAGATGTGACTAACAGGGATATTGTGCTCATTGATGATATTTGCGATACTGCAGGAACGCTTTCAAAAGCCGCAAACCTGTTGAAGGAAAAAGGCGCCAGAAGTGTACGTGCATTTTGTACCCACCCCGTTTTCAGCGGAAATGCGTACGAAAATATCGAAAAATCAGTACTGGAGGAGATAGTGGTATGTGATACCATTCCTATCAAACCACAGGGAGCCGGTTCCAAGATCAAGGTGATATCCGTTGCAGAGCTTTTTGCGGTAGCAATTCGTAACATGCACGAGAATAAGTCGATCACCAGCCTGTTTATTCACAGCCATCGCCGGGGAGAGGCATAACAAAGTATTTTTAATCAACACTATAAATTGTCTAAACAATGAACACAATAACCATCGAAGGACAACTCAGGAGCGAATTTGGCAAAAAAGCCACCCGCCAGATCCGTTCTGAGGAGCAAGTGCCTTGCGTTATTTATGGGGGTGCAGAAACTGTTAATTTTTCAGCTCCTGCCAAAGCATTCAAATCACTGGTTTACACTGCAGCTTTCCAGATTGCAGAAATTAAACTGGGTGCTAAAACTTACAGATGCGTATTGAAAGATATGCAGTTCGACGTAGTTACTGATGCACTCGCTCACATCGATTTTATGGAGCTGGTGGAAGACAAACAGGTATCGGTTACTATTCCGATCAAACTGGTAGGTTCTTCTGTAGGTGTTAAAGCCGGTGGTAAACTGGTTAGCAAACTGAAAGCACTGAAAGTAAAAGCGTTACCTAAGCACCTGGTTGAAAATATTGAAGTGAACATCGAAAACCTGGAACTGAACGCGAACATCCGTGTAGAAGACGTGAAACTGGAAGGTATTGAAATTACCAACTCTCCGCGTATTCCTATCGCTTCAGTGGTAATGACACGTCAGCTGCGTCAGGAAGAAGCAACTGCTGAAAAAGATGCTAAAAAGAAATAATCTTTTAGATATATTTTTCCAAAAAGCCTCTCTACTTTTAGAGGGGCTTTTTAATTTTGGAAATCCCAGGGTCCGAAATCGACTTGTATGAAATACTTAATAGCAGGATTAGGCAATATTGGCGATGAATACAGGCATACCCGTCATAATATAGGCTTTGATGTGGTGGATGATTTTGTTGCCAGGCATAAAGCCACTTTCAGAAACGACCGCCACGCCGATGTAGCGGAATGTAAATGGAAAGGCAAAACATTTATCGTTATTAAGCCTACCACCTATATGAACCTGAGCGGAAAGGCCATTAAGTACTGGCTGGATAAGGAAAAGATTCCCGTGGAAAACCTGCTCGTGATCCTGGACGACCTGGCCCTTCCGCTGGAAGTGCTCCGCTTACGCCCCGGCGGAAGTGATGCAGGGCATAACGGGCTGAAAAGCATCCAGGAATCTCTGGGTACCAATCAGTATCCCCGCCTGCGCTTTGGCGTGGGAAATAACTATCCCAAAGGCCGGCAGGTGGAATTTGTACTCAGTAAATGGAAAAATACAGAAGAACGGATAGTGGAAGAGAAAATATGGAAATGTTCAGATATCATTGAAAGTTTTGCCAGTATCGGCATTGCCCGTACGATGAACGACAGTAATAAGCTGACCTTCCCATCTGTGAAATAAATTTGTTCATCTGATCCCTATCTCCTTTTTTTATACCTTAAAAACAAACGCATTATGAAAATTATTTGCGTAGGCAGGAATTATGCCGATCATGCCAGGGAGTTGAAGAATGAAGTGCCCACCGAACCGGTATTGTTTATGAAACCAAAGAATGCGTTGCTGCAAAACGGCCACCCGTTCTATTATCCTGAATTTACTACCAATCTGCATTACGAATGTGAGCTGGTACTCAGAGTGAGTAAAAATGGTAAACACATCCAGGAGAAATTTGCAGATAAATACTATGATCATATCTCCGTAGGTATCGACTTTACAGCACGGGACTTACAGGATAAGCAAAAGGCAAAAGGATTGCCCTGGGAAATAGCCAAGGCCTTCGATAATTCCGCTGTGGTAGGGAACTTTATACCTATCACCCCCGAAATGGATAAAAAAGACATCAACTTCTGCCTGTATAAAAACAAAGCATTGGCCCAGTCCGGAAATACACAGGACCTGTTATTCTCCTTCGATTTCCTGGTGGCATACATTTCCCGCTTCTTTACCCTGAATATAGGCGACCTCATTTTTACCGGCACCCCTGCCGGTGTAGGGCCTGCGGAAATAGGGGACGGCTTCGAGGCATTTATTGAAAATGACAGCCTGCTGGAATTTTCTGTTAAGTAAAGATCGCCTTCGGCGATGAAATTTTGTCTTGGAGCAGGATTACGCTGATTTTTTTGATTAGCCTGATTTTGCTGATTTTTTTGGATTGATTATATGTTGATTCTTTAAAGATTCGGGGAGAAATAAGCAAAACATGCTTACATCTCCCCGAATCTTTTAAAATCAAAAAAATAAAATCAGGCTAATCAAAAAAATCAGCGTAATCCTGCTCCAAGACGATTTCATCGCCGAAGGCGATGCTATGGAATATTCGCATAAATGGTGTCCAGGATGCGTGTTAATTCCGCGTAATCCCCCTCTGTCAGTGTTTTCCACCCTATTTTTCGCATATCGTATACCAGCGACTTCACATCCTTATATTTTTCCACACCTTCCGGGGTCAGCTGCAAATATACCTTCCGCCGGTCGTGCACATCAGCCTCTCTTTTTACCAGCCCCTTTTTTACCAGGAGTTCGATGATACGGGAAATGGTGGTAATGTCTTTCGAAGTATTACGGGCCAGCTCGTTATGCGTGGTTTTTTTATGTTTATATAAATTCTCTATCAACAGCCATTGATCCACTGTAATGTCCTTCTGTTGGGCATCAAACGTTTTTTGCCAGTAGTTGCGCAATTTTTTGAGCGTAGCATCCAACTTAAAAAAAGAGGGATTACTGACGAAAGTATCAGTCATATTAATTAATTTGCATTAGCAACTGTTGCTATGGCAACTATTGTTTTTAATTTACCATCATCACCAAAACAGTCTTATTGTGTTTAAAGATAGCACAAGCGTTTCAACTTTAAAAACGCCTGCCTCCAATACAGGTGGTAATACCGGCGAACTGGCTGAATTACTGACAGCCTGGCGACTGATGTGCGAAGCCGGCAGTATGGCCGCCACCTATGAGGCAAACAGATCCATCTGTAAATATGTTCATTCCACTTCCCGCGGTCATGAGGCCATACAAATAGCCACGGGATTACAACTACGGCCCTGGGACTTTGTAAGTCCCTATTACCGTGATGAGAGTATGCTCCTTGCCATGGGCTTTACTCCTTATGAATTAATGCTCCAGCTGCTGGCGAAAGCGAATGATCCTTTTTCCGCCGGAAGATCTTATTACAGCCACCCTAACAGCAGAGAGGCCAATAAACCGCAGATCCCCTACCAGAGCAGCGCTACTGGTATGCAGGTGATCCCCACCACCGGCATAGCACAGGGAGTGCAATACCTGGAGCAAATCCATTCCTCCCTGCTGAAAACAGGCCCGGACGGGGAATTGCCCATTGTGCTATGCTCCCTCGGGGATGGCAGTGTTACCGAAGGAGAAGTGAGCGAAGCCCTGCAATTTGCCGTACTGAAACAACTACCGGTGATTTACCTGGTGCAGGACAACGACTGGGGTATTTCGGCTACGGCAGCGGAGGTAAGAACAATGGACGCATATGATTACGCTGCGGGGTTCAGGGGGCTGGAGCGTATGCGGGTGGATGGCAGCGACTTTACCGCCAGCTACGCCGCAATGGAAACGGCTATCAGTTATGTAAGACATGAACGTCGCCCGATATTGGTGCAGGCTAATGTACCGCTGCTGGGACACCATACCTCCGGTGTGAGGAAGGAATGGTACCGTACTGCGGAAGACCTGCAAAAGCATGCAGCCAATGATCCTGTACCCAAACTGAGGGCGCTTTTATTGAAACACGGCGTAAGCGCTTCAGCACTGGATGAAATTGAAAAAACGGCTGCCAATGATATACAGGCTGCCTTTGATAAAGCGGTGCAGGCGCCGGAGCCGGCGCCGGAAACGGTGCAGGAGCATGTATTTGCGCCAGCTGCCATAACAACGGAAAGCGGTACCCGTACACCCGCCGGCAAATCCAAAGTAGTAATGGTGGATGCCGCCCTGCATGCGGTGGAAGAAATTATGCAGGAATACCCGGAAGCTATTCTGTTTGGGCAGGATGTGGGCGTAAGACTGGGAGGCGTTTTCCGGGAAGCGGCCACACTGGGCGAAAAATTCGGGCCACACCGCGTATATAACACCGCGATACAGGAAGCGTACATTATTGGGGCTACTGCCGGCTTATCTGCCGCAGGCGTAAAACCCATAGTGGAAGTGCAGTTTGCCGATTATATTTACCCCGGGTTTAACCAGTTGGTAACAGAAATCTCAAAATCATGTTACCTGAGTAATGGTAAATTCCCGGTACAAACGCTTATCCGTGTGCCTATAGGGGCGTATGGCGGTGGAGGACCTTATCATTCAGGCAGCATAGAATCCACGCTGTTAAGTATCAAGGGCATCAAAGTGGTGTACCCCTCTAATGCTGCAGATATGAAAGGCCTGATGAAGGCGGCGTTCCTTGATCCTAACCCGGTTGTTATGCTGGAACATAAAGGATTGTACTGGAGCAAAGTGCCGGGTACCCTGGAAGCCATGACAATTGAGCCCGCAGCAGATTATGTGTTGCCATTGGGTAAAGGAAACATTATACAACGTGCGCATCCGAAAGATATGGCACAGGGAAATACACTTTGCATTATCACTTATGGTATGGGTGTATATTGGGCAAAGGCGGCCGCCCAAAAATATCCCGGGCAGGTAAGCATAGTAGATCTGCGCACACTTTTCCCAATGGATGAGGAACTTGTATATGACATGGTGAAACAACATGGGAAATGCCTGATCCTTACAGAAGAACAACTCAATAACTCTTTCGTACAGGCGCTGGCAGGGCGTATTCAGCAAACATGTTTCCGGTTCCTTGATGCCCCGGTATTTACACTGGGTGCGCTGGACCTGCCGGCTGTTCCGCTGAATACCGGTCTGGAGGCGGCCATGTTGCCAACGCCCGCAAAAGTAGCTGCGGCTATCGGCGAATTACTTGCCTATTAAATACAAAAAAGAAAACGGCCATCTCAGTGAAGAGACGGCCGTTGGGTTTTCCGCATCCGGGGTTGAAGCCGTTTACTGCTTCACACCCAAATCAGTTTATCAGTAGCCCGGGTTTTGAACCAGATTAGGATTGATACTTGTTTGTTTAAACGGAATCGGGAACAGCTTGTATTTATCAGCAGATGGCTGATGATCCCACCAGCTGCCGCTGGTGAATTTGCCAAAACGGATCAGGTCTGTACGGCGTTTGCCTTCAAATATGAACTCACGGCCTCTTTCAGCAAGGAGTTCGTTCATGGTAAGGCTGGTAGCAGTATATGCTTCAGCGGCCCAGTCTTCCGGCTTGAATGCCCGTTTCTTACAGGTGTTGATAAGATCAACGGCATCCTGTGTAGCGATACCATTGTTTTTTCTCATCAATGCTTCTGCTTTATTGAAATAGATTTCTGTTAAAAGGTATAATACAAAGTCGTTGCCCCAGTAGTTGGGATCGTCTTGCTTGCCGGGTACATATTTGGCGAAACGTGCACCACTGTTTTCTTCACCCTGCGTCATACCACCGGCGCCGCTTTCACCTTCAGAATTTCTGCGGATCTCTTTTACAAAAACAAGCGGTTTGCCGTTGTATTCTTCTGTACCGAGTACCAAACTGTCTGCAACGCTGGTGCGTAGTGCAGGATCTTTTTTCTGAGGTCCGATCAACATCCAGTTTTGTTTGCGGAGGTCATTGTCTTTGTACGCATCATAAGCAGTGGGAATAACAACGATACTGTTGTTACCGTCTACATCGGCGTTGTAGATCTGACGTTGACGATAGTGCCAGAAATCACCTTGCCATCCGAAGCGGGAGTTACCGGCTCTCAGGTCATAGGCGAGCTGGAACAGGTCTTCCGGAGAGTTGTTGTTGTTGTTGGCAAAAGCGCGGAAAATATCCGGCTCCAATGCAGGTACAGCGCCGCTCAGGGAACCGCCGTCGCCGGCAATGATCTTATTGCAATAGGTAATACAGTCGTCCCAGCGTGGGGTGCCTGTCCATTCCTGTGCGTTGAGATACAGTTCCACCAGCATTGCATAGCCGCCTGCTTTGGTAGCGCGGCCCACCATATCTGCAGATAATGGCTTCAGCAATTCTACATTTTCTTTGAGTTCTTTTTCAACGAACTCAAATACTTCTTTGCGGGATTTGGTGGGCGGGGATGCTGGCTCACCTACTTCTGTTACGATGGGAATGTTACCATACAGGTCCATCAGCTTCAGGTAATGCCAGGCCCGCACTACTTTTGTTTCTGCAATAAATGAGGCTTTGTCTTCATTGGTCATACCAATTTTGGTAAAGTCCATAGCCGACAGATCTTTCAGGGTATTGTTACAGAAACCGGCGCCCCAGAACATCAGTCTCCATGGATTCCAGGCATTGTCTTCATTGGCAATCCAGGTATGGTCGTGCAGGCGGATCCAGTTACCGCCGTCGTAGCCGTGCTTGCCCTTCTGCGGCCATGCCAGTTGATCGGCAGAGAGTTCCTGCAGCCGCCAATATCCGGTTTGACCGGTAGGTGCAGCCCATGCGCCGGCATGGGTAAACGGACGCAGTACGGCAGACAGTACTTCTTCTTTATTATGATAAAAATTATCTGAAATAATTTCGCTGTATGGTTTTTCATCGAGCTTGGTGCAGGCGCTCAATCCGAGTGCCAGCAAGGCTGCGCTGATATATGCATTACTTTTTTTCATACGTTACAATTTTGCTGCTTTTAAAATCCAAGGTTCAATCCGATAGTATAGGAGCGGGTGCGGGGATAAAATCCTCTTCCATCTATACCGGAATCCAGTGCAGTATCCTGCAGTTCAGGATCAAGACCGCTGTATTTGGTAATGGTGGCAATATTACGGCCGCTGGCATATACACGCAGGTTGCGGATATATTTGGTTTTCAGTTGGAAATTATAACCAAGGGTGATGTTATCCAGTTTTACAAAATCTCCTTTTTCCAGGTAGTAGTCTGAGAACTGGGGATCATCGTTCAGCTTATCATTTTTACCGATAGCAGATGATAACATGTTATTCGGTTTCCATTTTTTATTACCGAAGTACATATCCTGCAGGTTCAGGATATCGAAACCGAATTTGCCGCGGAGGAAGATACTCAGGTCGAAGTTCTTATAGCGGAAAGTATTGTTCCAGGAAGCCATGTACTTGGGAATACCATTTCCGATCACTGTTTTATCGTCGGGATTGATTTCAGAAGTAGTGGCTTTGCTGCCGTCTTTTTTATAGAACAGCCATTTGCCTTCGTCGGTAAGACCAGCATAACGGTAGCCATAGAAAGTTCCCAGCGGACCGCCTTCCACTACGCGGATGGCCTGGCCAAGATTACCCGGGGAAGGAAGATCACCATAGAATTGCTCAGTGGCTTTATAAATCTGGTTGGAGAACGACACCATTTTATTCCGCTGGGAGTTGAAGGCGATATCACTATGCCAGGAGAAATCTTTGGTTTTCACAGGTACGGTATTGATCACTACTTCCACCCCACTATTGGATATTTCGCCTACGTTGGTAAAGATATTATCCAGGATGTTGGAAGGCAGTTGTGCCGTATAGTTGAATAACAGGTCTTTTGTTCTGCGGCTGTACACATCAACGGAACCGCCGATCCTGCTTTGCAGCAGGGAGAAGTCAACACCCACGTTGAACTCTTTCTTTTTCTCCCATCTCAGGTCCGGGTTGGGGTTTTTATTTGGTCCGTAAGTCTGGATCCATTTGCCATACTGAAGATAAGCGCCGCCTGTTCCCAATGTGATGAGGGATTGGTAGTTGGGAATCCCCTGGTTACCGGTAATACCATAGCCTGCACGGAGTTTCAGGTTATTGATTACGGTGATATCCTGCATAAAGGGTTCTTTTGAGATCACCCATCCTGCGGATACTGCGGGGAAGTTACCCCATTTGTAATTGGCGCCGAAACGGGAAGAACCTTCATGACGCAGGATGGCCTGCAACATGTATTTCTGTTTGTAGTTATAGTTCAATCGGCCAAAGAACGCAATGAGCGTATTGTCTACCTTGTTGCTGCTCTGTGAAGGACGTGGAAGTTTAGGATCATTTAATGCGTTACCTGCAGAAATGTTCCAGTCTTCAAACGCATCGGTGAGGAAACCATTGTTATCCATGGAATATTTTTCCAACGTGCTGTATTGATAGCTGTAGCCACCGAGCACATTGAAAGTATGGTCTGAGGCAACTGTTTTTGTATAATCTACAGTAGCTTCAAATGTTTTATCCATAGCTGCGGAATTGGCTTTATATGCATAGCCACCACCCTGGAAGTCCTGGATAGAAGAGCGGGAAGCCTTCATTTTATACTGGCGGTCGGTATATTCATCGCGTACAATGGCGCCGAAGGCAGAAAATTTCAGGTCATGTATAGGCTCCAGTGTTATGCGTGCATCTCCTGAATAGGTTTTCTGATCCCTGTCATACAACTCCTGTTGTAAACGGGCCAGTGGGTTATAGTTATTGAAACCGTTTGTTTCAACATATTTACCATCAGGGCCAAAGATGGGGGCAGTGGGATTCCGCTGTACTGCCTGCTCAAAATCGGCGCCTGCATTGCCTGCTTTGTTATCGCCGCCGCCGCTGTTTCCACCGTTTAGGTTGGCTTTACTGAAATTACCTGCCAGGTTGAACTGCATGGTGAGCATGCCCTGTAAGCCGGTCTGGTTTACGTTCACCCTTCCTCCATATTGTTTACGGCCGTTTTCAATAGCAATACCGTTGGCATCGTTGTAATAAAGGGATGCACGGTAGTTGCTGTTTGCAGTACCACCAGAGGCTGCGAAGTTATGATAATGACTGAGGTTATTTTTGTTGAGCAGGAGATCATACATATCTACATCAGCCCCCTGGTCGTTGGTAGCACCCGCTACTTTTACATATTCTGCTGCGCTGAGTATACTTGGTCTTTTGGCCACTGCTTCGCGTTGCAGGTAAGTAGAGTAGGTGTATTGCGGGTCGCCGGCTTTACCTTTTTTGGTGGTAATGAGAATTACCCCGTTGTTACCGCGGGTACCGTAAATAGCTGCGGCAGAACCATCTTTCAGTACATCGAAGGTGGCAATATCGTCTTGTTGTAACAGGTCGAGGTTACCGCCGGGAATACCATCAATTACGATCAGTGGGTTCATATCGCCGGATACGGAGCTGATGCCCCTGATTTGTATGGAAGCGCCACTGTTGGGGTTATTCCCCTGTGTTCTGGTAACAGACAAGCCGGCCACTTTACCCTGGATCAGATCCATGGGAGAGCGGGAGCCGCCCTGGTTAAAGTTTTCCGCCTTTACGGTAGCCACTGAAGTAGTTACTTCGTTTCTTTTTTGTGTACCGTAACCCACTACTACTACGTCTTGCAGCGACTTTACCGATGCAGCCAGTTTGATGTTCATGGCAGAAGCGGATGCTGGTACTTCCTGTGGGAGATAGCCTACGAAAGTAAATATCAGCACAGCATTTTCAGGAGCCTGTAAGCTGAAGGTACCGTCGGGTTTGGTAATGGTACCGGTGCTAGTACCTTTTACCTGAACAGATACACCGGGAATGCCAGTGTTATCATTGGCATCCGTTACTTTTCCGGATACGTTTTTGCC